>JAQBWI010000014.1 GCA_027625355.1 Pseudomonadota bacterium | reverse complement strand
TAATTGATAATAAGGCCGTAATAAAGGCTACTAAGGCTGCAGAAAATGATTGATATAAATTTGCTGCAACATACTCATCGTTAAATATATTGATCAAAGACAATGTCATTGATGCAAGAATAATGGGAATTGACAGTAACATAGAGAATCTAGCTGAATTTAATCTATCGTATCCTAATAATCGTGCACCTGTAATAGTCACTCCTGCCCTACTGGCACCTGGAATAAATGCTAGTACTTGAAATAATCCTACAACAAGGGCTTCTGTGTAAGTGATTTTATTCCAACTTTTACTTTCCATTCTGACTCTATCAGCAAAGAATAAAATAATAGCAAATACAATACTTGATAAAGCAATTAATTGAATACTTCTAAAATATAAACTGACATAATCATAAATAAAATATCCTAAAATAATTGCAGGAAGTGTTGCTAAAATAATTTTAAAAATTATCTGATCTTCAAAGAGTTTAAATTGAAAAATATTGGTTAAGAAATAATAAATGTCCTTTCTTAAATATATCACAACAGCAAACAAAGTGCCAAAATGAACTGCAATATCAGTAAACAATCCTTGATCTTCCCAATTAGTCAATTGTGCAAATAAAACTAAATGACCAGAGGAGCTAATTGGTAAAAACTCTGTGACTCCCTGAATAATTCCAATTAAAAAGAATTGTAACTCAAACATTACTCATAAATTATTTTGGCCAAGTCAGGACCTGTAGGAAGAGGTTCAGCATTTTTATTGGAGAAATATTTTTCTAAGAACTGCAAATACTTATTATAATCATTTAGAATAATTAATTTTTTCTCCTTATCCTCATCATCATTTTCTTCTAATTTAGTGAACTCTGTATCAACATAATTCATTGCTTCTGGTATCGTAGTGAATGGTCGCTCTTGATTGATCACTAACCGATCATGAAGTTCACGGTGGACCATTTTAAAATCTTCTGAAGATAAAGTTTTGGGATTTTCATCAAATATAAGACGTTTTAACATAAAATTAGCTCGCGGATCTTTGATACCAAGTGCAATTTTGTATTTTTCCTCCCACGTATCTTTTTCATGGAATTGAGCTAGATCACTTGCTTGACCGAATTGTGTGAACATATTAGCTTTACTCTCTGGAAACACATTATCTTGAGAAGATTCTTCTTCTTTTTCTATCTGTCTATCGATTTCCATTAATTTAAACTTATCAGCAAGAGATTTATTTTTGTACACTATCTTTGCTCGTTCATTGAGTACATCAGCTCCGATTTCATTGTATGGTTCATAATTTGAAGCAATTTTACCAGGTAATAAGATTGGGTGCTGATTGCATATCACATAGCGATTTTTCTTTTTTATTAATTTTTTAAATTCCTCCGCATTGCATTCAATAAGAGGTTCAGGATCATGCGCTAAATCAATTGTATGGAACCAACCACTGTACTGAGACTCACAGACCATTGATAAAGCTTGTAACTTTACTCTTCCTGCAAAACTAGTTATGTAACAAAATCCTTTATTGGATGTTACATATTCAATAGCTCTTTCTTTGTTCATGGACATTTGTAGTTGGGACCAATTTTCCTTATCACTTTCTTGTATAAATTTAGTTAGAGCAATAGATGTCCTCACATCACTTAAAGCATCATGGGCAAATTCAATTGGTAAATTATTTAATTCTGCTAATTTTTCTAATTTAAAACTTGGATTACCTCTTGCCGTTAAAGGTGTTTTCATACTACTAGGATTAAGCGCATATAATGCTCTTGCTAAACTTAGCGTGTCCCCCCTGCTCTTTCTAGTAATGTAGGGGAAAAATAAATTATTAAACAAATTATATTCTAAAACAGACTCATCAAAATCAATAATATTATGACCAATAAATATTGGCTCAACAGCATCTTTTTTCCATTCATCAAAGGTGGCATTTATTTTTTTCATCAATTCATAAGAAGATTGCTTTGCATGAAGCGCCTCCCTAATACCATTTTGCGTTGTTAGTAGCGCTCCTGGTTGGGATATAATTGATGTACGTGGTCTGCAAAATTCATTTATATTTTGATTTGTTTCTTGAAAATTTTCATCGGTGACAATCGCTGCAATTTGCATAATTTGTTCCCATTTAGGAGTAGTGCCAAATGCATTTGGGCTCTCTTTTTTTCCTCTTCCAGTCGTCTCTAAATCATAAAATATATACTTTGCTGACATAGGAATTAACTACACTAATTTTTGGATTTGGAAAATGTTAGCGATTTCTTTTTGACCAATAAAATTGATAAAAAGCTGCAGCAACAATAGCTATGAACAAAGAGACAAAGGCAACATAGATTATAGTGGATATAGCCCAATAAATAATGACTAAAACTAACCCAATAGCGGTAATTCCAGCCCAAAAATATAATAATTTCTCTAAATATTCTTGCATAAAGGTATTCTATACTAATTGGAGTATTTTATCAATTTCCTCACGATTAGGCATAGAATTTGCCGTACCAATCTTAGTTGTTGATAATCCGGCTGTAACGCTTGCGAATGTTATTGCATCTTTAATATTTTGACCTTCTGTTAATGCTGCCGCAAAACCTGCATTAAAGGCATCACCAGCACCTGTAGTATCAACAACCGGGTTTGATAAATTTGCTATAGGAGATGAGAAGGTTTCAGTCGAATTTGCAAAGTATGCTCCCTTTTCTCCAAGAGTAATAATTACATTTTTAATTCCCATATCGAGTAATGTTTTTGCGGCGTTACTCGCATCATCATGTGTTTCAACAGGATGATTGACATAAAAACTTGCTTCTGTTTCATTAGGCGTAAAATAATCAATATAAGGAAAAATACTTTTATCAATGTCGGCTGCTGGTGCTGGATTAAGAATTGTATCAACCCCTAAATCTTTTGCTTTTTTAATTGCATACATAACCGTATCTTTTGGTGCTTCTAATTGAGTGAGAAAAATTTTTGAATTTTTGATAGCATCTTCAGCTTTATCAATGTCACTGTTGGTAATAGCGCCTGCTGCTCCTGGAAATACATTGATGGCATTAGCTCCTGATTGTTCATTGACCATAATACCTGCAGCACCTGTAGAATATTCTTTTGAAATAATAACATTTGAATAATCAACTTTTGCTTCATCATAAATCTTTATGGCCATTCCACCAAATTGATCATCACCAATTTTTGAAATAAAATATGTTTTCACTCCCGTTTTAGCGGCGGCAACTGCTTGGTTAGATCCTTTACCACCAGGACCAATAACAAAATTGTTTCCTAAGATTGTCTCTCCCTCAACAGGAATTTTTTTTCCAAAAAACACAAGATCGGCAACATAAATACCAAGAACACTAATGCTCATTATTTATCTAAAATCCAAACTGTTCCATCTGGTTTAATTACACCTTTTGTTAAAATAAAATTACAAAAAGGTCGACGTTCACTTGTCGTAATAAATGCATAAGTGTTTTTAGACTCTTTATAGAATTGCTGACGCTCAAATGAACCAATAGTCCAATGATCTCCTGAAACCTCTTTGATTACATCAAAAACTTCCTGGTTAGCTTGATTTATTTCATTGGGACTATCATCTATTTCCATTCGGTGAACTGCTGCTGGAACAAAACTATCTAATGGAAAAGCAGAAAGAACAGCTCGCATAACAGTTGCCATATCTAAACCATCAAGACGGTGCACCCGGTTGTGATTAGAATGGGCTGGAAAATTGATATCAGAGATAACTAAGCGGTCACCATGACCCATTTCCCGCATTGTTTTTAAAATTTCTGGACTTAAAATTGGATCTATATTGATTAACATAGTAATCTTATAACTTATTCTCCGTATGGTATCCAAATATTTTTTACTTGAGATCCTTGATAAAGAAATTCATTGAGAAAATCTTCAGAAGTGTTTGTCCAATCTATATTATTATTCTTTGGACACCAATAACGCTTCAAATTGAAGACAGTACCATGAATAATAGATGATCGAACTTTAGCGTCTCCTGAAAAAGCCCATATTCCATGAATATTTTCATGTTGGGTTAGAGTATCATTAAGCTCATTAGTTTTTGTTGTTAAAATATTTATTGAACCTGCTGGAATGTCAGAGGTTTCAAGAACTTGATACAAGGAAGTTGCAATCAATGAAGTTTTTTCTGAAGGAACAATAATACTCGCATTGCCATTAGCAAAAAGAGAAGAAATAATTGTTGATAAACTAAGCAGTGGTTGATGATCATTCATGATACATGCCACAACACCAATTGACTCTTTAACGGCTAAAGTTAATCCGCGCATTGGAGGATTATGAATATTTCCCTCAAACTTATCCGCCATCGAAGCATAATAAAAAATTCTCTCACATGACTGTTCAAATTCTTTTAGTGCTTGATTTTTATTTACTCCACTAATATTCATTAATAAATTTACAAACGTTTCTTTTCTTTGTGATAAATTTTCTGCTAAATAAAATAAAATCTGTGAACGATTAAAATTATTTAAACTAGCTATCTTTGATTTTGATGCTGCTTCAACTGTATCCCTAACGTCTTTCCTATTTGCTCTTGCAATATCACAAATAAATTCTTTTTGCGCTGAGAGTTGATTAAAAGAATATCCGCTGTCAGGTCTTTTCTGTTTACCACCAACATATAATTTAGGAGTTGCATCGATAGATGGGAGTTCAACTTTATTTTTAGTAAATTTTTTTGAAACGTTTGAAGCTTCGGGGAGTGTACTATCCTGATATGCTCTTATACCTTCAATACCACCTTCTCTGCCAAAACCACTTTCTTTATATCCACCAAATCCACATGAAGCGTCAAATAAATTAGTTGAATTAATCCATATAACACCAGCTTTTATTTTAGGAGCAATATCAAGAGCAAGATTAATGTTTTCTGACCAAATACTTGCCGCTAACCCATAAGGAGTATTATTTGCAATCGTCACTGCTTCACTCGGAGTTCTAAAACTTAGAACAGATAAAACTGGTCCAAAAATCTCAACTTGTGCAATAAATGAAGATGGAGAAACATTAGTAAAGATTGAAGGCGGATAAAATAACCCATCAGTTGGACATGCCCACGTAGGTTGCCATAACTTGGATCCTTCTTTCTCTCCCTTTTTTACAATTGATTGAATTTTTTTTAATTGAACCGGAGCAACGATAGCACCAATATCAATTGATTTATCAAGTGGATTGCCTACACGTAATTTTTCCATGCGTGCTTTTAATTTTTTAATAAATATTTTTTCAACACTTTCTTGGACTAATAGGCGAGAACCAGCACAACACACTTGCCCTTGATTAAACCAAATTGCATCGACTACACCCTCAACAGCACTATCAAGATCAGCATCTTCAAAGACAATAAAAGGTGACTTACCACCTAACTCCATTGTTAATTTTTTTTCTTGTATTGCCGTCGATTGAATTATTTTTTTTCCAACTTCTGTTGATCCCGTGAAGGCAATTTTTTTAGTATCAACATGTGATGTAATTAATTCTCCTGTAGAACCGTCTCCTGTAATAATATTAATTACACCTTTTGGTATTCTAGCTTTTTGGCACAATTCAGCAAAATATAAGGCAGTTAATGAAGTGAATTCAGCAGGTTTTAAGACCACAGTGTTACCAGCTGCAATTGCTGGAGCAATTTTCCATGCCATCATTAATAAAGGAAAATTCCAAGGAATAATCTGACCAATGACGCCTATTGGTTTATGAGTTTTTGTATCAATTTTTTTTGCCCAACCAGCATGATAATAAAAGTGTCTTGCCACTAAGGGAATATCAATATCTCTAGTCTCTCTTATTGGTTTTCCATTATCAATAGTCTCTAGAACAGATAAAAAACGAGAATGTTTTTGTATTAATCTTGCTAGTGCGTAAAGATATTTTGCCCTGGTATCAGGTGTTGTTTTAGACCAAGAATTATAAGCTTTTTTTGCAGCTCCTACCGCTGCATTCACATCAGCTTTATTAGCTAATGAAAGTGAGGTTAATTTTTTATTTGTAGCTGGATTGATTACTTGAATTTTTTTTGATGCTTTTGATTTTGTCCATGATCCATTAATATATAAATGATTTGGATTATTTAGTGAATTAATCCAAGACATCACATCCGTGCTATCCTCAGGTGCAGGGCCGTAAGAAATATTTTTAAAATTTTGTATAATTTTACTCATTATCCAATCGCTAATTTTTCTTTATTTGCATATCTACCTAACGCAAAGTGATAGAGTTGTCTCTCAATATCAATAAGAAGACTAGATGCGCCAATACGAAGATATTTTGGATTTATCCAATCATCACCTAACTCTTCCATCACCAAGATTAAAAATTCAATAACAGTTTTAGCTGTAGAAATACCACCTGCGGGTTTAAAGCCAATTTTTTTACCAGTCATTTGATAAAAATGCCTAATCATACGAAGCATCACAAGACTGTTATTAAGATTAGCATTAACAGACTCCTTACCTGTAGAGGTTTTGATAAAATCAGCTCCTGCCATCATACAAACCATAGATGCCTTTGCAACATTTCTTAAAGTTTCTAAATCACCAACACCTAGAATAGCTTTAATATGTTTATTCTTTGCAGCTTTTTTAAAATCTGCAACTTCTTCATATAATTTTTTCCAATTATTCTGCAAAACAAAACCCCTATTAATAACAATATCAATTTCATCAGCGCCGTTTTTAATCGACTCTGTAATTTCTAGTTTTCTTGTTTTAAATGATGACAATCCAGCAGGAAAACCAGTAGAAACTGCTGCAACAGGAATGTTCTTGGGTAAATTTTTTTTTGCTTCTTTAATAAGGTGATGATACACACATACGGCGCCCACTTGAATTTCTCCTTGTTGCAATCCTAAATGTTCAAGTAATTCAAGAGAGATAGGACGTTTTGCTTTTTCACATAAGCGCTCTACCTTCCCCGCTGTATCATCGCCACTTAACGTCGTTAAATCAATTAAAGAGATGGCTTTTAATAACCATGCAGCTTGATACTCTTTTTTAACAGAGCGTCTTTTCGTTAGTGTTGAGGTTCTTCTCTCAATAGCGCTAAGGTTAATACGAATATTGCTTACTAAATCGGTATCTAAGTTCATTTAATTAATATTTTCTAATTTTTATATTCTTTCATTAACATACTTTGCTATTGCTAATGAAGACGTTAATCCAGGTGATTCTATACCATATAAATTAATTAATTTTTCTATTTTATGTTGCTCAACAGTACTAATTGTAAAATCACGTTTCACCCTATCCTCCTTACTTGTAATCGGTCGTAGACCTGCATATGCTGGAGAGAGCATATCTTTAGTAATATTAGGCAAATATTTATTTATAGAATTAACAAACTTAGATTTTAAATTCTCGTCAACAGAATAATCATATGGATCATCCACCCATTCTGCATCAGGACCAAATTTAATAGAATGATCAATTACTAAAGTTAAATGAATACCAAGACTTATCTTTTCTGGGATAGGATAAATTAAATGCGAAATTGGTAATTTTTTATTTAAGGAAAAGTAATTTCCTTTAGCCAGATAGGTATTAGGTACATATTTTTTATCTATACCATCTATTGTACTGGCAACATCAGATGCAAATATTCCTGCTGCATTAATAAGATAATCACAAGATATTATTGTTTGATTATTTTCATTATCACTTACATCAATTTCAAATTCATTATTAATGATGGATATTTTTTTGACATTAGAATTATAGGAGATCATTCCTCCATTATTTTCAAATTCCCCTAGATACGATTGCATCAAACTATGTTGGTCAATTACTCCTGTTGAAGGAACCAATAAACCGCCAAATGATTTTATGAGTGGCTCTAGTTGATTAACTTGTTTTGCATTTAATATTTTTAAATTCTCAACTCCGTTTAACTCTGCTTGATTTTTTATTTCTAAAACTTGATCCAATTGAGATTCATCATTAGCGACAATAATTTTTTTTGTATTAATAAAAGGGATATTAAATTTTTTTGCATAAGAATAAAGTAACTGATTACCCTCAACGCATAACTTAGCTTTTAATGAATTAGATTGATAATACATCCCCGCATGAATAACACCTGAGTTTCGTGAACTTGTAATTTGACCTATTTTCCCCTCTTTTTCTAAAATTATTACTTCCTTATTTTTATTACTAATCTCTTTTGCTATAGCTAAGCCCACAACTCCAGCACCAATTATTACTGTATTTGTATAAAATTTTTCCATTTTTTCTTAATTTTTAGCTAATTTTTATACTTCATTATCATTGATTTCTGTACCTTGGAATTGATTTGATCTATATACAAAAAATTATAATTTCTCGGAGGAAATATGAAAAAATTACTTATTGCAGCTATCATCAGTTTGTCGTCAGTAACGACTGCTGCTGTAGCTGAAGTTAAAGTAGGGATTATTCTTGGTTTTACTGGACCAATTGAATCCCTAACTCCTGCAATGAGAGATGGTGCTAGAATGGCGTTTGACGAAGCGTCTAATTCTGGAAATCTTCTTGGAGGTGAAACAATAACAATTCTTGAAGCTGACTCAACTTGCGTTGACTCTGCTGCTGCTACAGCTGCTGCAGAACAACTAGTTGCTGATGGTGTGGCTGCTATCATGGGTGCTGACTGTTCTGGTGTAACTGGCGCAATCAATGCTAACGTAGCTGTTCCTAACAGAGTACTAATGGTATCTCCTTCTGCAACTTCACCTGGTTTAAGTAAAATTGCTGATAACGGTACGTTCTGGAGAACAGCCCCTTCTGATGAAATGGGTGGAAAAGTTTTAGCTAAACTAGCTTTAAGCAGAGGTTTAGAGAGTATTGCTGTAACTTACACAAACAATGACTACGGTAGAGGTTTAGCTGAAGTATTTGAAGCTGCTTTTACTTCAGGTGGTGGAACAATTACTGCTTCTGCTTCACATGAAGATGGAAAAGCTGATTACTCTTCAGAAGTAGGTGTTTTAGCATCTGCTGGTGGTGACGCTTTATTAGTTATTGGTTATATTGATGATGGTGGAAAAGGTATGATCGAAGCATCTCTTGACTCTGGTGCATTTGATCTATTTGTTCTATCGGATGGTATGATTGGTCAATCAATCGTAGATAATATTGGTGCAGATCTTGAGGGATCATTTGGTTCTATGCCAGGTGCAATCTCAAAAGGTTCTGCTAAATTTGCCGATCTAGCTGCTGCTAATGGCATGGATGGAGCTGCTCCATACGTAGGAGAGTCTTATGATGCTGCTGCAATTATTGCTCTTGCAATTCAAGCTGGCGGATCTGCTGATAGACAATCTATCCTAAAAAATATTAGAAAAATATCAAATGCTCCAGGGATTGTTATTAATCCAGGTCAATTATCTTACGGTCTGCAGATGTTAGCAGCCGGTAAAGAAATTGATTACCAAGGCGCAACCGATGTTGAATTTAACTTCATTGGTGATGCAGCTGGTGCCTTTAAGGAACTAGAAGTTTCTGGTGGCACATTTGTAACAATAGGTGCGTTATAAAATTATTTACTAAATAATTTAATTCTAAAACCCAGCTTTTTAAGCTGGGTTTTTTTATGTTTAAATTTTAATTAAGAATGTCTCACTTTTTCAGGAATTATACCTTTTGGTCGGTAACGTAATATTAAAAGTAAGACCATACCCATTAATAAATATCTAAAATAAGGAACACTATCTAATAAATGTAACCGAATAGCATTTTGTGGATCAAGTCCTGAAGTAAATAAATTAATTAAAAATGTTGTGAGTGGTGCTACTTCAATCCAAGCAAACCAAATGACAAATCCTCCAAAAATTGCACCGAGATTATTACCACTACCCCCTACTATAACCATAATCCAAATAATAAAGGTGAATCGAAGTGGTCTGTAACCAGATGGGGTAAATAAACCATCCAGGGTTACTAGCATTGCCCCTGCTACTCCAACTATAGCCGCCCCAATAACAAAGATAATGAGATGTTGTTTCACAATATCTTTACCCATCGCATTTGCAGAAACTTCATTGTCACGAATAGCACGCATCATTCTTCCCCATGGTGAAATTTGAGCTTTATTGGCAAAATAATAAATAACAATCATGACGATAAAAAATAATACCGCGTAATTTAGTTTCACAAATAAACTAGAGCCATCTATTACTAAATTAGTAAGCATTTCTTGTTTTTTATTAGGATCGATAATGTCATTAAGTTTTGATGAATTAAACCATGTCACCATATTAATGAACCAATCAGATGATTGGAGATTAATCTCATAAGGCACTGGTCTTTTAAGCCCAATCACATTTTTAACTCCTCTTGATAGCCACTCTTCATGTTTGAGAACACTAACAACAACCTCAGAGATACCAAGTGTAACGATCGCTAAATAGTCAGAACGTAATCCTAGCGCTACTTTTCCAATAACAAAAGCAACACCACCAGCAAAGAAACCACCCACTGCCCAAGAAAATATAATAGGTAAATTAGCACCCCCCAAAAATCCCGCTAAAGCTGGATCAACTTCTTCAATTCTATCGGTTGCATTAAGGAAAAAATGTCTAATGATAATCAAACCAAAGAAAATTACTAAACCGTTTAACCAATATTTATGTGATTTTTTTTCTACTAATTTGGTAATAAAATATACGCTAGTTACTAATACAACTAGTAAAATAAAACTAATACCAAGTCCTGATCCCCCAACGTGCCATGCTTCTTTGACAGGTGGGTAAGATACCAGTACGGCTGCTAAACCTCCCATCGCTAAAAAACCCATTACACCAAAATTAATAACACCAGCGTACCCCCATGAAATATTTACACCCATGGTCATAATGGCAGAGATGATACACATATTCAGGATTACTAAACTTACTGACCATCCTTGAATAAAACCAACTAGAATAAATAAGGATGCCATAATAGATATTGCAGTCCATTCGTATTTATCAAATCGCATTACAGCACCTTTCCTTTGAAAATACCTGATGGTCTAATTAATAGGACAATCACAAGAATAGTAAATGAGACAGCAAATTTATAATCAGTGGAGAGTAATTGCACTAGACTTGATGGCTCTAAGTTCTCTGGTAATAAATATTTAAAGAATTTTTTATAGGCATAGGTGACCATAATTTCTGAAAAAGCAATGACATACCCGCCTACCACTGCTCCAAAAGGACTCCCTATTCCACCAACAATGGCTGAAGCAAATATCGGTAGTACCAGATTTAAATAAATAATCGGTTTGTAACTTTTATCTAAACCGTATAACGTTCCGGCTACACACGCTAATGTTCCCACTATTAACCATGTAATAAAGACAACACGGTCAGGATTAATACCAGATAGTAAGGCTAAATCTTCATTATCCGAAAACGCACGCATAGATTTTCCTGTCTTCGTTTTTTGTAGAAACCAGAAAGTGAATGTTAAAAGTGCAATTGTAATCAAAATTGTAATCACTTGAGAAGATTTTATGGCCAAGCCTTCATTTAATCCTGTCATCACTTTAAATTGTTTAGCTTTCAAGATAAATTTTTGTCCATCCGAAAATTTAATCGTTTCTGTTCCAACAATAATTCTAATTATCGCATTAACAACAAACATAACACCAATAGAAACCATGGCTAATACGACTGGGACACTTTTTTGTTTTCGGTAATATTTAAAAACAAATTTATCGGAGAGTAAGCCCAATATAATGGTGGCTAAAATTCCGAATGGTAACGCGAGTAGTGCTGTGGGCAAAATACCTAATCCAATATTTTGGGATTGGAAAAACCAGGTAAACAAAATGGTAATCATCGCACCAAAAGACATTAATTCACCGTGCGCAAAGTTAGCAAATCGGAGTATAGCGTAAACAAAAGTAACACCTAAAGCACCTAAAGCCAATTGAGAACCATACGACAACCCTGGGATGATCAAAAAATTAAGGAGAACAACAAAGGAGTTAATAATATCTGTCATATCAACCTCCTAAAAATGATTTTCTAACTTCAGGATTATTGAGTAAATCTTGCCCACTGCCTTCTCTACTATTTTTACCATTGACTAACACATAACCTCTGTCCGCAATGCTTAAAGCTTGTTTAGCATTTTGCTCCACCATTAAAATACCTACTCCTGTTTTACCAACTTCAATAATGCGTGAAAATAATTCATCCATAACAATTGGCGATACTCCAGCTGTTGGTTCATCCAACATTAAAATTTTTGGTTTCGTCATCAAAGCTCTGCCAAAAGCAACTTGTTGACGTTGACCACCTGATAATTCTCCAGCATTTTGATTTCTTTTTTCTTTTAGAACAGGGAAAAGATTATAAATATCTTCAATTGTATGATGAATATCATCTGTTCGTATAAATCCCCCCATCTCTAAATTTTCTTCCACGCTCATCCCAGTAAAAACATTATTTGTCTGAGGAACAAAAGCGATACCTAAATTGACACGGTCTTGAGGCAACATATTAGAAATATCATCCTCAGCAAAGCTGACTGATCCATCTGTTAATTTTAACATACCAAGTAAAGCTTTCATTGCTGTAGATTTACCTGCACCGTTTGGTCCAACAATAACTGCTATTTCACCTTGCTTAACTTCAAGTGTAATATTTTTAATAATATCAACACCGCCGTATCCTGCTGTTAAATTATTACCAACTAAACTAATCATTACTTTTTACTTTTTAATCCTCTGCCTAGGTATGCTTCAATAACTTCTTCATTAGATTTAACTTCAGCAAAATTACCTTCAAATAAGACACTGCCCTCTGCCATAACGATGACGGGGTCACAAATCTTTTCAATTAAATCCATATCATGTTCAATGACAAAAAAAGTATAATTTCTTTCTTTATTTAATCGAAGGATTGCATCTGAAATTTCATTCAAAAGTGTTCTATTTACTCCTGCTCCTACTTCGTCCAATAAAACCAAATTTGCTTCCACCATCATTGTTCGACCAAGTTCAAGTAATTTTTTTTGCCCTCCTGATAAATTGCCTGCAATCTCCTGTGTTAAATGTTTTAAGTTTAGGAATTCTATTACCTCAATTGCCTTAGCACGTATTTCTTCTTCTTCTTTTTTTACTGTCTTATCACCAAAAAGCGCGTATATTAATTTCTCTCCTCGCTGGTTGCCTGGAACCATCATCAAGTTTTCTAAAACAGTTAGAGAGGCAAACTCTTGCGCAATTTGAAATGTTCTTAATACCCCCATGCTAAATAATTCATGCGGTTTTAATCCTGCTATATTTTTTTCTTCCAAATAAACCTCGCCGTTATCTGGAGCATAGAGACCGGCAATTGTATTAAATAACGTTGTTTTACCTGCACCGTTAGGCCCAATTAAGCCCGTAATAGATCCTTTATCTACTTCGAGATTAACAGTATTTACTGCTTTTAAACCACCAAAACTTTTATTGAGATTTTTTATTTTAAGCATTATCTAATTTTTTGAGATTATAATTAAGTTCAACATTTAACACTAATCCTATTGAGATCATGATAGATAACATGACTGATCCACCGTAAGAAATTAAAGGGAGCGGAATACCAACAACAGGCATTAGGCCAGAGACCATTGCAATATTCATGAACACATAAATAAAAATATTGGATGCAACACCCAAGGCTAATATCCTTCCATAAGAATGAAAACATTTGATGCTAATAAAGTAACAAACAGCGATTAACAGAATAAAAAGTAAAATAATAAAAATTGTTCCAAGAAAACCAAATTCCTCACCAATTAAAGTGAATATAAAATCAGTTTGCTTTTCTGGAAGATATTCTAGATAGGATTGTGTTCCCTGTAAAAAACCTTTTCCTGTTGCACCACCAGAACCTAGAGCAATTTTGGATTGAATTAGTTGATAACCTTTTCCCAAAGGGTCAGATTCTGGATTCAAAAAAGAGATAATACGATCTCTTTGATAAGGCTTAATGGATTGAAGAAATATGGGGATAGAGACCAATGTAATAATAAAGCCAAGAATAAACTTCCAAAATCTAATGCCTGCTAAAAAAAGAATAAAAGCACCTAAAATTAAGATACTTAATGATGTTCCTAAATCTGGCTGAATCACCACAAAAACAAAAGGGACAGCTAAGATTAAGAAGGGAAAAAAAAGGTAGCTAATTTTTTTTATATTTTCAAATTTTATATCGTGATAAAATTTTGCCAAAGCTAAAATAATTGTAATCTTTACAAGTTCTGATGGCTGAATACTAAATCCAAAAACCCTAATCCATCTTGTTGCTCCTTTACCAAGAACACCAATAATTTCTACAGAAATTAATAAAAGTAATGTTAAGCCAAATAAAACATAGGAATATTTATAAATAATTTTTATATCAATAAAACTTATCACGATTGCCATTAGCAAAAACACATAAAATCTTACTAAATGTCTTGAAGCCCAAGGTTGATATGATCCATCGGCAGCTGAATACAAACCAGCAGCACCAATAAAAGAAATAAGGATAAGAAGAAAGATAACCAAATAATTTAAATTTTTTATCTTTTCAAAAATCATACTTCTAATTCATTAATATAATTAAAAACCTGTTTCGCAATTGGGGCCGCCGTAGATGCTCCTGATCCACCATGTTCAATAATAACGGAGATAGAATATTTAGGGTTATCATAAGGCGTGTACCCAACAAATAAGGCATGATCTCTATTCTTCCACTCTTGCTCTTTTTCTCTAAAGTCATCACTTTCCCTTTCGGATAAGGATATTCTCCTAACTTGAGAAGTTCCTGTTTTGCCAGCAAATTTAATATCCTCTAATCTTGACTTAAAGGCAGTACCTTTATTCTCATTCACAACCTGAAACATTGCTTTTTTAATGATTTTTATTTCATTAGAATATTTCTCATTCGTTTTAAAACTTACAGGGTTATCTTTGATAATCGTTGGTTCTACTATTTTACCATTTGAGGCAATTATTGACGTCATTACCGCTAATTGAAAAGGATTAGTTAAAACAAAACCTTGGCCAATAGCAGAAATTAATGTCTCTCCTGCATACCAACTTTCACCTATTTTTTCTTTTTTCCATTTTTTATTTGGAATAATGCCTGTTTTTTGATTGGGCATAGAAATATTATAAGATTGACCAAGGCCAAAATCTTTTGCAACTTCAGCTATTTTATCTATGCCTAACTTTTTAGAAATTTCGTAAAAGAAAACATCGCATGATTGTTTAATAGCATCCATAACATTCATCTTTCCATGACCATTTGTTTTCCAGCAATGATATAATCTATTACCAAATCCAATTTTTCCAGTACATGAATGTGTTGTATCGATATTAATAATACCATGTTTTAATGCAGCAATGGCTACAATCATTTTAAAAGTAGAACCAGGCGAATATAAGCCTTGAATACTTCTATTTGTTAGGGGAGATAAACTATTGGCCAATATACTCTCCCAATATTCTTTGTTAGGTTTTTGAATTATTTTATTTGGATCGTATGTTGGTGAAGATGCCATACATAATATTTCACCATTCTTAATATTAATTACATTAATTGAGCCTGCACGGTGTGATTTAAGTAAATTTATAGCATATTGTTGGATACGTAAATCTATAGAAAGATATACCTCTTCTCCTCTAATACTATCTACTTTAGAAATTTCTCTTATTATTCTCCCTTTAGAATTGACTTCTATTTCTCTTTGTCCAGCCTTACCAACAAGAAGTGGGTTGAAAGATTTTTCTAATCCTTCTTTACCAATATCAAGATTGGGCATTTTTGATATAAAAGGAAGAGTTAGTTCTTGCTGATTAGGTTTACTAATATAACCGAGTAAATGAGAAAGTTGGTCTCTATATGGATATACACGTAGATAGTCCTCAGCAATAAATATTCCTTCTAAATTATATTTATTTGTTTCTATTTTTTCTAAAACTGACCAGGAAATATTTTCAAAAATTTTTATTTTTTCAAATTTTTTAACTTGAGTACTTAACTCTATTACTTTTCTTCTTTTAGCAAAATCAATATCAATAAATTGTGATAATGCATTAAGTGTATTATTGATCGATTTTGTATTCTCAGGAATTAGATATACATCATATACTTTTTCATTTTT
>JAQBWI010000013.1 GCA_027625355.1 Pseudomonadota bacterium | reverse complement strand
CAAAATTGATCCTGATAAAAAAAGAATATTAGGAATGCGAGGAGAGGAAATTCTATCAACTTTTTATGATAATATTTCTTATAAAAAAAATGATTATGGATGGCAATTCAAGGAAGATCTTGCTTTTTATAAGTCTAAGATTTTGGGATTTGACATTATGGATTCTAAAAATGGAAAAATTCTCATAACAAAAGGAACAAAAGTAAATCAAAAAATTATAAATGACATAAAGAAAAAAAATATTTCTAATTTAACATTAGACGAAAATTCCTTAATTGGACTATACGTTGCATCTGATATTATCGATGAGAAAACTGGTAAGATTTTTTATGAGGCTGGTTTTGAGATTGATGAAGATTTCGTAAAATTTTTAAATTCGAGTAAGATAAATAAAATAGACATATTGAAAGTTGATAACATTGAAATAGGCTCTTATATTAGAAATACTCTTCAGCTTGATAAAGCAAGATCAAGAGAAGAAGCCTTATTTGAATTATTTAAGATATTACGTCCAGGTGAACCACCTACAATTGAAACTGCTGAAATGTTATTTAATAATTTATTTTTTAACTCTGATAGATACGATCTTTCTTCCGTAGGTAGATTAAAGATAAATTCAAAATTTAAAAAGCAAACAGATATTAATCAAAAAATATTAGATAAGTCAGATATAATTGATGTAGTTAATCATATGCACAACTTAATAGACGGCAAAGGAGAGATTGATGACATCGATCATTTAGCTAACAGACGTGTAAGGTCTGTTGGTGAACTTCTTGAAAATCAATACCGTGTTGGTTTGTTGAAAATGGATAGGGCAATTAAAGAAAGATTAAGCTCTCTAGAAGTTGATAATATTATGCCACAGGATATAGTAAATGCAAAACCAGTTGCTGCCTCAATAAAAGAATTCTTTGGAACAAGTCAATTGAGTCAGTTCATGGACCAAACAAATCCTTTAAGTGAAATTACACATAAAAGAAGAGTTTCAGCTTTAGGCCCAGGAGGATTGAATAGAGAAAGAGCTGGTTTTGAGGTCAGAGATGTCCATCAAACTCATTATGGACGAATATGTCCAATCGAAACGCCTGAGGGAGCTAATATTGGATTAATTAACAGCTTAGCTTCTTACTCAAGAATAAATCAATTTGGATTTATAGAAACCCCATATAGAATTGTTAATAATGGAAAAGTATCAAATAATGTTGTTTATCTTAGCGCTATTAATGAAGAGGACTTTGTTATAGCTCAAGCAAATTCTGAAGTTAATAAGGATGGTAAATTTATCAACGAAGTTGTCAGTTCAAGAAAAAACGGTGAATTTATTAATGCAGAAATTGATGCTATTGACCTTATGGATGTATCACCTCAACAACTTGTTTCAGTTGCCTCATCATTGATCCCATTTTTAGAAAATGACGATGCAAACAGAGCGCTTATGGGCTCAAATATGATGAGGCAAGCAGTCCCTCTTATTAAGCCTAAAGCACCTCTAGTTGGTACAGGAATGGAATATACTGTTGCTAAAGATAGTGGCTCAACTTTAGTTGCAAGAAGAGAGGGTATTGTTGATCAGCTAGATGCAAATAGAATAGTAATTAGAGTAACTGATAAAAATGATAAATCTCTAAATAAAATAGATATTTATAATTTACAAAAATTTCAAAGATCAAACCAAAACACATGTATTAATCAACGACCACTTGTTAATGTAGGCGACTTAGTAAAAAGGAATCAAGTAATAGCAGATGGACCTGCAACAGAGTTAGGTGAACTTGCACTTGGAAGAAATGTCTTAGTCGCTTTCATGCCATGGAATGGTTATAATTTTGAAGATTCAATTTTAATATCTGAAAAAGTTGTTCAAGATGATGTTTTTACCTCAATTCATGTTGAGGAATTTGAAGTTATGGCTCGTGATACCAAACTTGGCCCTGAAGATGTTACAAGAGATATTCCAAACGCTAGTGAGGAAATGTTAGTAAATCTTGACGAAACAGGTATTGTTTATGTAGGTGCCGAAGTTTCATCTGGAGATATTTTAGTTGGAAAAGTAACACCAAAAGGTGAGTCCCCAATGACTCCTGAAGAAAAATTGTTAAGAGCAATTTTTGGTGAAAAAGCTGCAGATGTTAAGGATACAAGTTTAAGGGTTCCTCCTGGAGTTAAAGGAACTGTAGTAGAGATACGAGTTTTCTCTAGAAGAGGTATTGAAAAAGATGAGAGAGCTATAAGTATAGAAAATTCTCAAATAGAAGTTATTTCTAGAGACAGAGAAGATGAATTAAATATTCTTCAGAAAAGTTTTGGCAATCATTTGAAAGAATTACTAATTGGTAAAAAATTTATTTCAGGCTTAAATGAAATAGAAATTAATTCAAAATTAAGTTTTGATCAATTAGAAAACTTGAGTGTAGATGATTTAATAAAGATAAATATAGATGAAGATAAAACTTCTTCTCAAATAGAATCATTAATTAAGAATTATGAGAATCAACTTGGAAATATAAACGAAAAGTTTGAAAATAAGATTGATAAAATTCAAAGTGGGGATGAGTTATTACCTGGAGTTCTTAAATTAATTAAGGTTTTTATTGCTGTTAAAAGGAAACTTCAACCAGGTGATAAAATGGCAGGAAGACATGGAAATAAAGGGGTTATCTCTAAAATTTGTCCAGTGGAAGATATGCCCTATCTTCAGGATGGAAGACCTGTTGATATAGTTTTAAATCCTTTAGGTGTCCCAAGCCGAATGAATATTGGTCAAATTTTAGAAACACATTTAGGTTGGGCATCTGCCTCATTAGGAAATCAAGTAAACCAAATGATTTCACAATTGAAAGTTGATGGTCAAACTAAAAAATTACAAGATAAACTTTTAGAGATATATGATTACAAAGATCATCAAGAAGAAATATTAAGAATGAATGATGATCAAATGTTAGAACTCGCAGAGAATTTAAAAGAAGGAATTCCTTTTGCAACTCCAGTCTTTGATGGAGCTAAGGAAAAAGACATAACTGATTTACTAAAGAAATCGGGTGTATCTGAAAGTGGACAAGAAGTTTTATATGATGGTATTACTGGAGAAAAATTTGAAAGACCTGTCACAGTTGGCTATGTATATATGTTAAAGCTCCATCATCTCGTTGATGAAAAAATACATGCTAGATCAATTGGGCCTTATAGTCTTGTTACTCAACAACCTTTGGGTGGTAAGGCTCAGTTTGGTGGACAAAGATTTGGAGAAATGGAAGTTTGGGCCCTTGAAGCTTATGGAGCTGCCTATACACTTCAAGAAATTTTAACAATAAAATCTGATGATGTAGCTGGAAGAACTAAGGTTTATGAATCAATTGTTAAGGGTGATAATAACTTTGAGTCAGGAACGCCTGAATCATTTAATGTTATGGTTAAGGAGTTAAGATCTCTGGGATTAAACTTAGATTTTATAAACAATGTTAAATCAACAAAAAATATAGAAAGTACGGTGTCTGAAAATGAATAGAGAACTAGTAAATATCTTTAATCAAAATCAAGGAATTCAAAGTTTCAATAGTTTAAAAATTTCTATTGCAAGCCCTGAAGATATTCGTTCGTGGTCTTTTGGTGAAATTAAAAAACCTGAAACAATTAATTATCGTACTTTTAAACCAGAAAAAGATGGACTTTTCTGTTCAAGAATATTTGGACCAGTAAAAGATTATGAATGTCTCTGTGGTAAGTATAAAAGAATGAAATTTAGAGGAATTATATGTGAAAAATGTGGTGTTGAGGTTACTTTATCAAAAGTAAGAAGAGACAGAATGGGCCATATTGAGCTTGCTGCTCCTGTTTCACATATTTGGTTTATGAAATCTTTACCTAGTCGTATTGCTACTTTGCTTGATATGACAATTAAGAATTTAGAAAAAGTTCTATATTTTGAACAATTTATTGTAGTTGAGCCTGGTCTTACTGATTTAAAAAAAGGTGAAGTTATTTCAGAAGAGCAATATATTGACTATCAAGATGAGTTCGGGGAAGATTCATTTAGTGCTGCAATTGGTGCAGAAGCAATTGAACAAATGTTAATTAACATAGATCTTCATTCTGATTTTGAAAAAACTAAAGCTGAACTTAATGAAACAAAATCTGAACTCAAAAAAACAAAGTTAACAAAAAGAATAAAGTTAATAGAGTCATTTATTGTTTCAAAAAATAAGCCTGAATGGATGATTTTAAGAGTTCTCCCAGTTATTCCGCCTGAACTTCGACCTTTAGTCCCTCTTGATGGTGGACGGTTTGCGACGAGTGATCTAAATGATTTGTATAGAAGAGTAATAAACAGAAATAACAGATTAAAAAGATTAATAGATTTAAGAGCTCCTGATATTATTATTAGAAATGAAAAAAGAATGCTTCAGGAATCTGTTGATGCTTTATTTGATAATGGAACAAGAGGCAGGATTATCACTTCAACTAATAAAAGGCCACTTAAATCATTGTCTGATATGCTTAAGGGCAAACAAGGAAGGTTTAGACAAAATCTACTTGGTAAAAGAGTTGACTATTCAGGAAGGTCAGTAATAGTTGTTGGTCCAACTTTAAAATTACACCAATGTGGTATTCCAAAGAAAATGGCACTAGAGCTTTTTAAGCCTTTTATATTTCATAAACTAGATATTTATGGATGGGCAAATACGATTAAAGCCGCAAAAAAACTTGTTGAAAAAGAAGATCCTAGGGTTTGGGATATCCTGGAAGAAGTAATCAGAGAGCATCCAGTTTTATTAAACAGAGCACCCACTCTTCATAGGTTAGGAATCCAAGCATTTGAACCAATTTTAATTGAAGGTAAATCTATACAATTACATCCTTTAGTATGTACTGCTTTTAATGCAGACTTTGATGGTGATCAAATGGCAGTACATGTGCCATTAAGCTTAGAGGCACAGCTTGAAGCTAGGGTATTGATGATGAGTACCAATAATATTTTATCTCCATCTAGCGGCAAGCCGATAATTGTTCCATCACAAGACATAGTATTAGGCATATATTATTTGTCAATAATGAGAGAAAATCAAATAGGAGAAAATAGATATTTCCTGGATTTAAATGAAATTTTAAAAGCGCTTGAAAATAAAGATATTTCATTACACACAAAAATTTTAGCAAGAATCAAAAACTTTAAAGGAGATTTGTTAAAAATAGAAACAACCCCTGGAAGAATGATTTTATCAGATGCCTTACCACAAAATGAAAACATTAGCTTTGATCTTATAAATAAGATTTTAACTAAAAAAGAAGTTAGTAATATTATAGACACTGTCTATAGATTTTGTGGTCAAAAAGAGACCGTTTTATTTGCTGATCACATAATGCAAATTGGCTTTAAGTATGCAGCTATTGCCGGTATTTCTTTTGGTAAAGATGATCTAATTATACCTGATGAAAAAATAAAACTTTTAGAAGATACTCAAAGCAAGGTTCAGGAATATGAAAATCAATATCAAGATGGATTAATAACCCAAGGTGAAAAATATAATAAGGTTGTAGATGCATGGTCTGAATGTACAAATAAAGTTGCTGATAAAATGCTCGACGCTATTTCAAATCCAGAAGATGATAAGCCTATAAACTCAGTTTACATGATGGCTCATTCTGGGGCCAGAGGTTCAGCTGCTCAACTGAAGCAGTTAGCTGGCATGAGAGGTTTGATGGCCAAACCATCAGGAGAAATTATTGAAAATCCTATAAAATCTAACTTTAAAGAGGGTTTATCAGTATTAGAATATTTCACATCGACGCATGGTGCCAGAAAAGGTCTTGCTGACACAGCTTTAAAAACTGCAAGTAGTGGTTATTTAACAAGGCGACTTGTGGATGTTGCTCAAGATGCAGTAATAAGAGAGGTGGACTGTGGAACAAGTAACGGAGTTACTGTTGAAGAAATAGTTGAATCAGGAAATATTACATCCCCTTTATCTGAAAGAGTTTTAGGTAGAACTCCTTGTGAAGATCTAAATGATATTGATAGTCTTCTAATTGTTAAAGCAGGAGAAATTATTGAAGAAAAACATTTAGATAAAATAGTAAATTCAAGTTTAAGATCATTAAAAATTAGATCAGTACTTACTTGTGAAACTGAAAATGGAATTTGTGCTAAATGTTATGGTAGAGACTTAGCGCGTGGAACTTCAGTAAATGTTGGAGAAGCAGTAGGAATTATAGCTGCACAATCAATTGGAGAGCCAGGAACTCAATTAACTATGAGAACATTTCACATTGGAGGTGCCGCTAGTTCTTCTGTTGAGCAATCTAATTCTCAAGCACCAATTGATGGAAAATTAAAATTTGAAAATATAAAACTAATTGAGGATAAGTATGCAAATACTATTATTTTGAGTAGAAATGGAAAGATTAAAATAGAAAGTGATGGTGTTGAAAAATACTCAATAAATATTCCATTTGGATCTAAAATTTTTGTTAAAGATGGTCAAGACGTTAAAGCAAATCAAAATATAGCCGAATGGGATCCTTATACTCTTCCAATTATTGCAGAAAGAAATGGTTTCATTAAATATGTTGATTTAAAACAAGGAATTTCTTTTAGAGAAGCCATAGATGACACTACAGGTATCTCCAGTAAAATAGTTATAGATTGGAGTCAAAATCCTAAATCTAAGAATTTTAAACCTGCTATTAACATTCAAGCATCTCTTACTTCTGAAGAGGTTGATGTAGATAGCTTCTCAAATTATCCAATGTCAATTGATACTATTTTAAGTGTAGAGGATGAACAAGAAGTCTTTGCTGGTCAAGTACTAGCAAGAATACCAAAAGAGTCTTCTAAAACTAAAGACATTACAGGTGGTTTGCCAAGAGTTGCTGAGTTATTTGAAGCGCGAAAACCTAAAGATCCAGCAATAATGTGTGAAATAGATGGTAAAATTTCTTTTGGTAAAGATTATAAAAATAAGAGAAGGTTAATAATTAATAGTTTAGATGAAAAGGAATCATTTGAAATTTTAATTCCAAGAGCTAAATACCTTAATGTTCAAGAGGGTGATTTTGTCAAGAGAGGTGATGTCCTTGTAGAAGGCACCCCAGTACCTCATGATATTTTAAGAATACTTGGTGTTGAAGAATTGGCAAGGTACTTAGTTAAAGAAGTTCAGTCAGTTTACAAACTTCAAGGTGTTTATATAAATGACAAACACATTGAAACAATTGCAAGACAAATGCTTCAAAAGGTTTTAATCAAAAAATCTGGAGACTCTAATTTATTAGTAGGTGAACAGGCTCACAAAAAAGATATAATCAAACTTAATGCTCAACTTGAAGCTAATGGAAAACAAGTTGTTGAATTTGAACCAGTGCTTCTTGGAATTACTAAAGCAAGTCTCCAAACTTCTTCATTTATATCAGCAGCCTCTTTTCAAGAAACAACAAAAGTTCTAACTGATGCTGCCACACTCGGTAAAATAGATCCTTTAAATGGATTAAAGGAAAATGTGATAGTAGGAAGACTTATACCTGCTGGAACTGGAAGGATTACCTCAGAATATGAACGTTTGGCTAATGTTAGAGATAAGGAAATTATTGATGAGAGAAATAAAGTTGAAAATGCTGAAAATGTCTAAAAAATTGATATATTTCCTTGACTTTTCTAATTTGAATTAATAAAGACCTCTACCATTTGTTGATGGTAGTGGAAAATAATTTCCAAACGCTTAACAAAGGACTATTTGATGCCTACAATTAACCAACTAGTACGCAAGGGCCGTGCCCCGCAAAAAAAGAGAAATAAAGTTCCAGCTTTATCTGCTTGTCCTCAAAAAAGAGGCGTTTGTACTAGAGTTTATACAACCACCCCAAAAAAACCTAACTCTGCATTGAGAAAAGTGGCAAGAGTAAAACTAACTAATGGTCAAGAAGTATCAGCTTATATTCCTGGTGAAGGTCATAATTTACAGGAACACTCGGTCGTATTATTAAGAGGTGGTAGAGTGAAAGATTTGCCAGGTGTTCGATACCACATTCTTAGAGGTACTTTGGATACACAAGGTGTAAGTGCAAGAAAACAAAGAAGATCATTATATGGAGCTAAAAAGCCAAAGTAAACATTATGTCTAGAAGAAGAGCAGCAGAAAAAAGAACTATACTCCCAGACCACAAATTTAAAGATTTAGTGCTAGCTAAATTTATGAACAGAATAATGGTTGATGGAAAAAAATCAAAATCTGAAAAAATTGTTTATGGTGCTTTTGATCTGGTATCTAAAAAAACTGATAAAGAACCAATAGATTTTTTTCATGAGGCTCTTAATAATGTGAAACCTTCTCTAGAGGTAAGGTCCAGAAGAGTTGGGGGAGCTACTTATCAAGTTCCTATGGAAGTGAGGCCAAAAAGAGCTCAAACACTTGCTATGAAATGGATTGTAGACTCAGCATTAAAAAGAAATGAAAAAACTATGCGCGAAAGAGTTGCAAATGAAATATTTGATGCATTTAATAATAAAGGTAATGCAGTAAAAAAAAGAGAAGAAACTCATAAGATGGCTGAGGCTAACAGAGCATTCTCTCATTTTAGGTGGTAATATATGTCAAGATCTCATACATTAGATAAATATAGAAACATTGGGATCATGGCCCATATAGATGCTGGTAAAACTACTACAACTGAACGTATTCTTTATTACACTGGTAAATCACATAAGATTGGAGAAGTGCACGATGGTGCAGCAACAATGGATTGGATGGAACAGGAGCAAGAGAGAGGTATAACTATTACCTCTGCAGCCACAACATGTTTTTGGAATGATCATAGAGTAAATATTATTGATACTCCTGGTCACGTTGATTTTACTATTGAGGTTGAAAGGTCTTTAAAAGTTCTAGATGGTGCTGTAGCAGTTTTTGATGGTGTTGCAGGCGTTGAGCCTCAATCTGAAACAGTTTGGAGACAAGCAGATAAATACAATGTTCCAAGGATGTGTTTTATAAATAAATTAGATAGAACTGGTGCAAATTTTTTTATGTGTGTAGATATGATCCCTGATAGATTAGGTTCTTACCCTTTAGTATTGCAATTACCTATAGGGATTGAAAGTGATTTTAAAGGTGTGGTTGATCTAGTTGCTAACAATGCAATTGTATGGCAAGACGAGAGCTTAGGAGCTAAGTTTGACATAGTTGAAATTCCTGAAGATCTCAAAGAACTAGCAAAAGAATATAGAGAAAAATTAATTGAAAAAGCGGTTGAAGAAGATGATTCAGTTATGGAGAGCTACCTTGATGGAAAAGAGCCATCTATAGAAGATCTAAAAAAATGTATTAGAAAAGGGACAATTAAAGGATCATTTGTTCCAGTACTCACTGGATCAGCTTTTAAAAATAAAGGAGTTCAACCTCTTCTTGATGCCGTAATTGACTATATGCCGTCACCTATTGATGTTGATGGTGTTAAGGGTGTTGATATAAATGATGAAACTAAACAATTAATAAGAAAATCTGACGATTCAGAGCCATTTAGTGCGCTTGCTTTTAAAATAATGACTGATCCTTTTGTAGGTAGTTTAACTTTTGCAAGAATTTATTCGGGAACTGTCTCAACTAAGGATAGTGTTTTAAATTCAACTGGTGGCAAAAAAGAGAGTATCGGCAGAATGCTTTTAATGCATGCAAATAATAGAGAAGAAATTAAAGAAGCAAGGGCTGGAGATATTGTTGCATTAGTTGGCTTGAAAGATGTAACTACTGGAGAGACTCTTTGTGATCCTAGCAAACCTATTATCTTAGAAAAGATGGATTTTCCTGATCCTGTAATTGAGGTTGCAGTAGAGCCTAAAACAAAAGTTGATCATGAAAAAATGGGACAAGCCTTGGCAAGATTAGCACAAGAAGACCCAAGTTTTAGGGTTAATACTGATGAAGAAAGCGGTCAGACGATTATTAAAGGAATGGGTGAGCTCCATTTAGAAATACTCGTTGATAGAATGAAAAGGGAGTTTAAGGTTGAAGCAAATGTTGGGGCACCTCAAGTTGCTTATAGAGAAACAATATCAACTTCATATGATGTGGATTATTCACATAAAAAACAGTCAGGTGGTGCAGGTCAATTTGCTAGAGTTAAAATTACTTTTGAACCCGGTGAACCTGGAAGTGGTTATGAATTTATTAATAAAATTAAAGGCGGAAATATACCCACTGAATATATCCCAGGAGTTCAAAAAGGTTTAATATTGCAGCAACAAACTGGGGTAATGGCTGGTTTCCCATGTATAGACTTTAAAGCTACATTGTATGACGGTGCGTACCACGATGTAGACTCTAGTGTATTAGCTTTTGAAATTGCTGCTAGGGCAGCTTTTAGAGAAGGTATGGCAAAAGCTAACCCTGTTCTTTTAGAGCCTATGATGAAAGTTGAAGTAATTACACCTGAAGAATATATGGGTGATGTTATTGGTGATTTAAATAGCAGAAGAGGTCAAGTTCAAGAAATGTCAACTAGAGGAAATGCAAATGTAATTGATGCTATGGTCCCCCTTGCAAATATGTTCGGTTATGTAAATAACCTTAGATCACTATCTCAAGGTAGAGCAAACTATTCTATGCAATTTGATCATTATGAGCAAGTACCATCAAACGTAGCAGAAGAAGTAAAGGCAAAGTTAGCATAATGGAATCTCAAAATATTAGAATTAGATTAAGGGGCTTTGATAGTACTCTTTTAGATAACAGCACAAGTGATATTATCAACACAGCCAAGAGAACAGGAGCTAAAGTTAAAGGCCCAATTCCTTTACCAACAAAATATGAAAAGTTTACTGTAAACAAATCCCCTCATGTTGATAAAAAAAGTAGAGATCAGCTTGAAATGAGAACTCATAATAGATTAATTGATATTATTGACCCTACTCCTCAAACAGTTGATGCTCTGATGAAACTTGATTTATCAGCAGGTGTAGAAGTGGACATAAAGATTTAATATGAGTAAAAGAACAGGTTTAATTGGAACTAAAATTGGTAATTCCTCTTTTTATGATGACTCTGGAAAATCATTACCAGTAACAATTCTTAAAATTGATGAATGTGTAGTTTCTGATATCAAGACAATTGAAAAACATGGTTACTCATCTTTACAGCTTGTGTCAATTAATGGAAAAAATGAAATTAAAAAGTTAAAAAAACCTCAACAAAAAATGTTTGCTGACTTAAAAATTAACCCAAAAAAAATAATTAAAGAATTTAGGGTTGATCAAGATAATATATTAGACATTGGATCAACTTTAGATGTATCTCATTTTAAAACAGATCAATTTGTTGATGTTACTTCTGTTTCTATCGGCAAAGGTTTTGCCGGAGCTATGAAAAGACATAATTTTGGAGGACTTAGAGCCTCTCATGGTGTTTCCATTTCTCATAGATCTCATGGTTCAACAGGACAAAATCAGGACCCTGGTAGAGTTTTTAAAGGAAAAAAAATGGCTGGGCATATGGGTGCAACAAAAGTAACTATTCAAAACCTTAAAGTTGTTGAGGTAGATACAGAAAATAATTTACTTATAATTAAAGGATCAGTTCCAGGCAAAAAAAATTCTACTATTATTATAAAGGACTCAATTAAGAAAAATTAATTATGAAAAAAGATATTTTAAATTTGGAAAATAAAAAAATCAAAGATATTGATATCGCTGATAGTGTTTGGGGTATCAAAGTTTTACCTGATATCATCCACCAATATATAAGATATCAAAATGCAAAATCCCGACAAGGATCTCACAAAACTAAAACAAGATCTGAAGTAAGTGGAAGAGCAAAGAAACCTTTTGCTCAAAAAGGTACTGGTAACGCAAGACAGGGTAGTAGTAAGCCTCCTCATTTCAGAGGTGGTGCTACTTCAATGGGGCCAGTAAATAGAGATCACTCAATATCGCTTAATAAAAAAGAAAAAGCACTTGCTTTGAAATCTGCGCTCTCTTCAAAAATGTCTGAGAATAATATAATTTTTATTGATTCATTTATAATTGAAAATCACAAAACAAAAAATTTAAAAATTAAATTATCCAAATTTGATTTTAAGTCAGCCCTTTTTGTTTATGGAGATGATTCAGAAGATAATAATTTTAAAATGGCTTCATCAAACTTACCAAGAGTATCCTCCCTTTCACACAAGGGAATTAACGTAAAAGATATAATTTCATATGATAAAATATTTATAGAAGAAAAATCAATAAATAAAATATCAGAGAGGCTTTCATGAAAAAAGTAAAAATTACCTCAAGTGAAAGAGCTCTTAGCATTATTAAAAGTCCAATTATGACTGAAAAGTCTACTACTTTAAACCAGTTCAATAAATATAGTTTTTTCGTCACTAAAAATTCTAATTCTCAAGAGATAAAAGAAGCTATTGAGAATATTTTTAAGGTTAAGGTGATTAAAGTTAACACTTTAATTAATAGAGGAAAGTTAAAGTCTTTTAAAGGATCACTTGGATATAAAAAAGATCAAAAAAAAGCTATTGTTACTCTTTCTGAAGGTAACACAATAGACTCTTCATTGGAGATAAAATAATGTTAATTAAATTCAAACCAAATACACCAGGTCAAAGAGGCACTGTACTAGTTTCAAAAAAATATTTATCTAAAGAATCTCCCTTTAAACCCCTTACAAAACCAATAACATCTTCAGGTGGTAGAAATAATCAAGGTAGAATTACCTCAAGAAGAAAGGGCGGTGGAGTAAAAAGAAAATACAGAGAAATAGATTTTAAAAGAAACAAGTTTGATATTAATGCAGAAGTAATAAGAAATGAATATGATCCTAATAGATCAGCCTTTATTTCACTTATTAAATATGATGATGGCGAATTTAGATATATTTTATCACCAAGAAATTTAAAAGTTGGTGATCATGTTGCTTCTGGAGAAAACGTTGAGATTAAAGATGGAAATACTCTACCTTTAAAAAATATTCCTGTTGGCTCAAGTGTTCACAACATTGAAATGAAACCTGGCGCAGGTGGACAACTTGTTAGATCCGCTGGAACTTCAGCTCAAATAATTTCAAAAGAAGATACAAGTGTTCAGATTAAATTAGTATCTGGGGAAATTAGATTAATTAATAAAAATTCATTAGCAACAGTTGGTGTTTTATCTAATCCCGACAATAAGAACATTAAACTCGGTAAAGCGGGAAGAAATAGGTATTTAGGCAAAAGACCTAAAGTTAGAGGTGTTGTTATGAATCCAGTTGACCATCCACATGGTGGTGGTGAAGGCAGAACCTCAGGTGGAAGACATCCAGTTACTCCTTGGGGCGTATCCACTAAAGGAAAAAAAACAAGAAGAAATAAAAAAACTAACGTTTTTATAATTAAAAGAAGGAAAAAATAATGACAAGATCTGTTTGGAAAGGACCCTTTGTTGAATTATCATTGATAAAAAAAGCAAGAAAAGTATCAGATTCTGGCAGAAAAGAAGTTATCAAAACTTGGTCTAGAAGATCAACTATATTACCTCAATTTGTTGGTTTAACTTTTGGCGTTTATAATGGTCAAAAATTTGTACCAGTAAGTGTGACTGAGCATATGGTTGGACATAAACTTGGGGAATTTTCTCCAACAAGAACTTTTAAAGGTCATACAGCGGCAGATAAAAAGGCAGGAAAATGAACCAAGATTTAATAGTAAAAGCAAAGGATAATACTATAAGGACTAGCCCTCTTAAACTCGCCAATATTGCAAGATCAATTGTTAATAAAAAGGCTGATAATGCTGTCAATCAATTAAAATTTTCAAATAAAAGAATAGCAAATAATGTTTTGAAAGTTCTTAATGCAGCTATTGCAAATGCAGAAAATAATAAACAATTAGATATAGATAATCTTTATATAAAAGAGGCGTTTGTTGGAAAAAGTCTTTCAATGAAAAGGTTTAGACCTAGAGCTAAAGGTAGAGCATCTAGTATTGTTAAGCCGTTTAGTAAGCTCACAATAATATTAGAGGAAAGAGTAAAAACTCAAAAAGGCAAGGATAAATAATGGGTCAAAAAGTTAATCCAAATGGTTTTAGATTAGGCGTAAACAGAACTTGGTCATCTAGATGGTTTTCTAAATCTAATTATGCTAAGTTTTTGCATCAAGATTTAGAGATAAAGAGTTATGTTGAGAAAAAATTAAAAAATGCAAGTATTGCAAAAATAAATATTGAAAGAGCTTCCAAAAAAATAAGAATATCAATTTTTAGCTCCAGACCAGGAATTATTATTGGAAAAAAAGGTGCAGATATTGAAGATCTTAAAAATAAATTAACAAAACTTTCTAATTTAGAAGTTTTCTTAGATATTAAAGAGATTAGAAAACCTGAGGTTGAAGCAAAGTTAGTTGCTGAGAATATTGCAACTCAGCTTGAAAAAAGAGTTTCTTTCAGAAGAGCAATGAAAAAGAGTGTTCAATCCTCAATGAGACTAGGAGCTAAAGGTGTTAAAGTTTTATGTAGCGGTAGGTTAGGTGGCGCTGAAATAGCAAGAAATGAAAAGTATAATGAAGGAAGTGTTCCTCTTCACACTTTAAGAAGCGATATTGATTATGCCACAGCCGAAGCAGAAACAACTTATGGAATTATTGGAATTAAGGTGTGGATTAATAAGGGAATAATTTTAAAAAAAGATCCTTATGCAAGTGAAAACAAGCAAGTTGAACAAGGGAGTGTTAGATAATGAATATGTTATCTCCTAAAAAAACAAAGTTTAGAAAACAGTTCAAAGGTAGAATTCACGGAAGTGCAAAGGGTAATTTCACTCTTAATTATGGAAGTTATGGACTAAAAGCTATGGAACCAGAAAGAGTTACCTCTAGACAGATAGAAGCTGCAAGAAAAGCAATAACTAGACATTTAAAAAGAGCAGGTAAAATGTGGATTAGAATTTTTCCAGATGTTCCAGTTTCAAAAAAACCAGCTGAAGTAAGAATGGGTAAAGGTAAAGGCGCAAATGAATATTGGGCTTGTAGAATTAAGCCAGGTAGAATTATGTTTGAAGTAGATGGAGTAAACATTGATGATGCTAAAAGAGCAATGACACTGGCTGCTGCAAAATTACCAATCAAATGTAAATTTGTTGAGAGAAATATATAATGGCTGATAAATCAAAAAATATTAAAGAAATAAAATCTGAAATAGTGATATTAAAGAAATCATTGATGAATTTAAAATTTCAAAAATCAACCGGTCAACTTGAAAAAACTTCTGAAATAAAAAATGTACGACACAAAATATCAAGATTAAAAACTCAGATATCAAAGATAAATGGAGAAAATAATGCCTAAAAGAATATTAACAGGAACAGTAGTTTCTTCAAGCACAAATAAAACAATAGTTGTGAAAGTTACAAGAAGAGTTCAGCATAAATTGTATAAAAAGATCATAAGTCAATCTAAAAAATATCACGCGCATGATGAAAACAACTCTTTTAAAGTTGGTGATATTGTTAAAATTATTGAGTCTAAACCTATTTCAAAACTAAAATCATGGACTGTTGTTAATGATAATCAGGAGAAAATATAAAAAATGATACAAATGCAATCTAATTTATTTGTTGCAGACAATTCTGGAGCAAAAAAAATCCAGTGTATTAAAGTTCTTGGTGGCTCTAAAAGAAGATTTGCTTCAATCGGAGACATAATTGTTGTTTCAATTAAAGATGCTATCCCTAGAGCGAAAGTAAAAAAAGGAGAGGTTTTTAAAGCAGTAATTGTTAGAACATCAAAGGAGTTTACCAGAAATGATGGCTCAACTATCAGATTTGATAAGAATGCTGCAGTTTTATTGGACAAACAAGAAGAACCAGTAGCGACAAGAATTTTCGGCCCTGTCACTAGGGAATTAAGAACAAAAAAGTTTATGAAAATTATTAGTTTAGCACCAGAGGTACTTTAATGAAAAATAAAATAAAACTTAGAAAAGGTGATGAGGTAATTGTTCTGACTGGAAAAGATAAAGGAAAAACTGGCAAGATTGTTCGTGTAATCCCTGATATTAGAAAAGTAATAGTGACTGATGTAAACAAATATAAGAAGCATCAAAAACCTGGTAATAATGAGCCGGGTGGTATCATTGAAAAAGATATGCCCCTACATGTTTCAAATGTAGCATTTTACGATCCTTCTTCTAAAAAAGGAATAAGAGTAGGTTTTACATTTAATAAAGATGGTAAAAAAATGAGAATAAATAAAAAATCAGGAAAAGAGATTTAAGATGAGTAGATTACAAGAGCAATATAAATCTGAGATATTAAAAAATTTATATACCAAACTAAATTGTAATAACATTCATGAAGT
>JAQBWI010000150.1 GCA_027625355.1 Pseudomonadota bacterium | reverse complement strand
AAACTTTTACTTTTTTTTTGTTCTATACTCCCATCATTTGTGCATTGCTCTTTCCAGGTGCAACCATTGGGTAACAATTTTCATCTGGTACAACTTTAATATCAACTAAAATTGGGCCATCATATTCTAATATTTCTTTAATATTATCGTTTAAATCTTGTCTACTGTTGATTGACATACCTCTAATACCGTACGATTCTGCAACCTTCACAAAATTAGGTGCCCCCTTCTCCATATTAGAATGTGAATATCTTTCGCCATAGAATGCTTGCTGCCATTGTCTTACCATACCCTGCCATTTATTATTTATCACAATAATTTTGATAGGTAGTCCATATTGTGCAACAGTTCCTAGCTCTTGGATGTTCATTTGAAAACTTGCATCACCAGATATACATATCACTTGCTCATCTGGATGTGCTACTTGTGCTCCTATGGCCGCAGGTAATCCATATCCCATAGTTCCTAGTCCAGCACTTGTTAACCATCTTCTTTGGCTAGTTTTAATAAATTGAGCTGCCCACATTTGATGTTGTCCAACATCTGTGCTGAAATATGCTTTATTTGCGTTAGAGCTTATTTGAGAGATAACTTCTTGTGGTGATAAATTACTCGCATTTTTTGGTACTAAAAGAGGGTATTCACTTCTCCATCGATTTAGTCTATTTCTCCATGCTTGTACTTGTTCAAAATCAATGTTTCCTTCTTTCTTTAGTGATTCTAGTAAGTCTTGAATAAAATCTTTAACATCACCTACAATACCCACTTGAGGAGTACGGTTCTTACCAACCTCTGCAGCATCAATATCTACATGTATTACTTGCGCATGACATGCAAATTCATCCAGTTTTCCTGTAACTCTATCATCAAATCTTGCTCCTAAAGCTATTAGTAAATCACATTCACTTACAGCATAATTAGCGTAGACTGTTCCATGCATCCCCAGCATACCTAGAGATAAGGGATGATTTTCATCTATAATTCCTTTTCCCATTAATGTTGTAGCAATTGGAATTTCTAAATAGTTTACCAGTTCTGCAACTTCTTTATATGCTTCAGACACTATTGCTCCGCCACCAACGTAAAGTAAGGGTTGGCTTGATTGACGAATCAGATTTGCAGCTTGTTTAATTCTTTTTTGATCATGTTTAATTATAGGAGGACAACCTGATAATTTTACATCTCCTGGATTTACATGGACATAATCAAATTTTTCTAATCCAACGTCTTTTGGTATATCTACTAGAACTGGACCAGGACGTCCGTATTTGGCAATAAAAAAAGCGGCAGCAATAGTTTTTGCCATATCAGATGTATTTCTAACAACGTATGAATGTTTGACTATTGGTAATGTTACGCCAAAAATATCAACTTCTTGGAATGCATCCGTACCTATAAAAGATCTTCCAACTTGTCCAGTGATACATACCATCGCGACTGAATCCATATGGGCAGTAGCAATTCCTGTAACTAAATTAGTTGCACCTGGCCCTGAAGTTGCAAAACAGACTCCAACAGCTCCTGTAGCTCTAGAATATGCGTCACTTGCATGAGCAGCTCCTTGTTCATGTCGAACTAAAATATGTTCTATGAAACCTTCCTGTTCCCATGCATATAATTCATCATAAATTGGTAATATTGCTCCACCAGGATATCCAAAAATGTGTTTAACTTTGTGACGAACTAAACTATCTATTAAAGCAAATGCTCCTGTTGTATCTCTTTTAATTAAATTATTTGAAAGCATCTTGATGTTATTTTTTATAATATTTGTCTCAATATATTCTGTCTTGGTTATTCTAAACTCAACATAGCTTTCAGTGTGGTCCCTATAAATATTATTAAACTACTAAAAGCGAAGAAAAAAAGCACTGCTGTTTGTGGTTTACGCAACAAATTTAAAGCGGGGCCAAATATGATCAGTAATAACCCAATGACTGAGGAGATAAAGAACCTTGGAAACCGCAAAACATTTTCCCAGAACGTAGGCATATATTTATTTTTTGTACTTGAATTAAATTCGAGATAATAATTATTATATTACTATCTTTATTTCTCATTTTCGACTATCCGAATAAGAATATTTTCATTTTTTTAATTTACACTAATTTTTAGTGTCAAATATAAAAAAATAAATTGTATTGCTTCAGGTTAATTTAAGTGATACTATTTATTTATGCAAGGCTTAGTAGCTCAGTGGTTAGAGCAGGGGACTCATAAGCCCAAGGTCGCAGGTTCAAATCCCGCCTGAGCCATAAATAGTTAAAAAAATATTATTTTTCTTCTATTTTTAATTATTTTGATGTACTATTTACATTAGTTACAACATTATTTATAAGGAGAGGTGGCTGAGTGGTCGAAAGCGTCGGATTGCTAATCCGATGTACGAGTCAATTGTACCGAGAGTTCGAATCTCTTCCTCTCCTAATTAATCACATTATATAGTTATTTTTATTGACAAAAAAATAATTAGATTAGAATATAGTTCTACATGAATCAATGGGGTCGTAGTTCAATTGGTTAGAGCACCGCCCTGTCACGGCG
>JAQBWI010000149.1 GCA_027625355.1 Pseudomonadota bacterium | reverse complement strand
ATTTCAAATATTAAAAGAATTCAAAATCTATATATTTACAAAAAAAAAAATCATGAGACAATTACTACTTACAACCTCAGCTTTTATTTTAATTGGAAACTTTTCATTTGCTCAGGAAGAGAAAAAAGATGAGGATAATAAAGAAGAGAAAAAAGAAAAATCATTCGAAGAGGTTACAAAAAAAAGTAAATTAATAGAGGGCTTATTTGATATATATCAAGATACTATATCGGGAAAAATACAAATATTAATTAAAGATGAACAGTTAAACAAAGACTTTATTTATGGATCTCAAATAGCAGATGGTGTAGTCCAAGCAGGAGGTTTTAGAGGACAATATAATCAAGAGAAGATTATAAATTTTAAAAAATTCTTTGATAGAATAGAAATATCTTTCAAAAATACTAATTTCTATTTTGATGAAAAAAATCCATTATATAAATCAAGGGAAGCTAATATTAGTGATGCTATAATATCTAGCTCAAAAATTGAATTTCATGATAAGGAAAACGGAACATACCTAATTGATGCAAATAATTTATTTCTTTCGGAGTTGTTAACTAGAGTAAAACGTCCATTAGGACCTAATCAATCAAAAACAGCCTTCAGCTTAGGTTCTTTAGATAAAGAAAAATCTAAAATTTTAGATATTAGAAATTATCCTGAAAATCTAAACATAAAAACAGATTATGTTTTTAATAGTCCAAATATTTTGTCAAGTGGTTCAAATTCAGTTTCAGACTCAAGGTATGTTTCAATGAAAACTTTTCATACATTAATTGAAATCCCAAATAAAGATTATGAAATAAGACTAGATGATCAAAGAGTTGGCTATTTCTTAACTCAGGTAGACGATCTTACAAATCCAGAAACTACTAACTATAGAGATTTAATTAATCGATGGAAGTTAATTAAAAAAGATCCAAGTTTAGAAATTTCAGAACCAGTAAAACCAATTACGTGGTGGATTGAAAATTCAACTCCAATGGAATGGAGAGAGACAATTAAAGAAGCAGTGCTTCAATGGAACCATGCTTTTGAAATGGCTGGTTTTAAAAATGCAATTGAAGTAAAGATTCAGCCTGATGATGCAGATTGGGATGCAGGAGACATTCGTTATAATGTTTTAAGATGGACCTCATCACCTGATCCGCCGTTTGGAGGTTATGGACCTAGTATGGTTAATCCTAAAACAGGTGAAATAATTGCTGCTGATATTATGTTAGAGTTTGTTTTTTTTACTAATAGAGTATTTTATGACAAACTATATTCTAACGCAGATACAATCATGAATACAGATAATTATCACCAAAATAATGATAATAATAATTTTGTATGCTCTGCAGGTAATTTATTACATGACAACATTAATTTTGGAAGAACTTTTATTGCTTTAAATGGAGATGACTACGATTTACAGGACCTGGAAAAACAATCAATGATGTATTTAATAATGCACGAGGTTGGACATACTTTAGGTTTAAATCATAACATGAAATCAAGTAATATTTATTCTCCAAACGAACTTTATGATCCTAATAAATTAAAAGGAAAAGCAATTTCAGGCTCAGTTATGGATTATCCTGCTCTTAATTTAAACCCCAATCCAAAAATTAAATCACCTTATGCTGACTCATCTGTTGGACACTATGACAAATGGGCAATTGAGTTTGGTTATAAACCTTTTAATTCAGAAGAGGAAAGAAATGAAGTTTTATCAAGGTCAACTGATCCTTTACTTATTTTTGGAAATGATGCCGATATACTAAATTCATCAAGGGGAATTGACCCTAGAGTTCAAACAAACGATATGTCATCTGATCCAATAAGCTATTCTATTGATAGGATGGAGCTTATTGTTGATCTATTTGATGACATAAAAGATAAATTTCAAAAACCTGGCAATACACATGAAGATCTAAGAAGAGCATTTTTTAACCTGAACTCTCAATTCGCGAGTGCAGCCTTAACAATCTCTAAATTTATAGGTGGAGTTTATGTTGAAAGATCTGTAATAGGTCAAAAAGGTTCAAAAAAGCCATACACTCCTTTAAGTTATAAGGATCAAAAGCGAGCTTTTGAAGCTTTAGATAAATATATTTTCTCTTCTAATAATTATAAAATTCCCTCTGATATTTTTAATTATTTAGCTAGGCAAAGAAGGGGTTTTGAATTTTATAGTGGTTCTGAGGATCCGAAAATTCATGACTTAATTTTATCTAATCAAGCTAGAATATTAAGTCAATTACTAGCTCCTAATACATTACAAAGATTAAAGGACTCTGAGCTTTACGGAAACAAATACAAATTATTAGAATTTATGACTGATATAAACAATTCAATTTTTTCTGATATTGAAGGCGATGTTGATAGTTTTAGACAAAATTTACAGATAATATATACAAAAAGACTTATTGATATAGTCAGCGATGATAATGGTAAAAGTTATAAAAACCATGCTAAATCTCTTGCTCTATTAAATCTTAATAATATAATGGATTCTATTGACTCTAAAGGAAATATATCAACTAGAGCTCATAAAATACATTTAAAG
>JAQBWI010000148.1 GCA_027625355.1 Pseudomonadota bacterium | reverse complement strand
ATAATCTTTTTATAAGATTATTAAAGTTCAAAATAATGGCTATAATTTCTTTAAGACAACTTCTCGATCATGCAGCAGAAAATAATTATGGCGTCCCCGCTTTTAATGTAAATAATTTAGAGCAAATAAGAGCAATAATGGAAGGTGCTCATGAGCTAGATAGTCCTGTAATAGTGCAAGCCTCTGCAGGTGCTAGAAAATATGCTGGTCCTAAATTTATTAAAAGCATGATGGAGGCAGCAATTGAAGAATTTCCAAATATTCCTATTGTTATGCATCAAGATCATGGTGGGTCTAATGATGATTGCAAAGTTTGTATTGATCTTGGTTTTAGTTCAGTAATGAGAGATGGATCTTTACTTGAAGATCAAAAAACTCCTGCAGATTTTGATTTTAATGTGAGGGTAACTAGAGAAACAGTTGAGGTAGCTCATTCATATGGAGTTTCTGTGGAAGGTGAATTAGGCTGCTTAGGCTCTTTAGAAACAGGCATGGGTGAAAAAGAAGATGGCGTAGGAGCAGAGGGAGTTTTATCACATGATCAATTATTAACTGACCCGGATGAAGCGGCTGAATTTGTTAAAGAGACGCAAGTAGACGCATTAGCAATAGCTATAGGCACAAGTCATGGAGCATATAAATTTACAAGACCGCCTACTGGCGATACTTTAGCTATAGATAGAATAAAAGAAATTAATAAAAAATTACCTTCGACGCATTTAGTTATGCATGGATCTTCTTCTGTTCCTCAAGATTTAATTAAATCAATTAATGAAAATGGAGGATCAATTAAAGAAACTTACGGAGTTCCTGTAAGCGAGATACAAGAGGGAATAAAAAATGGAGTTCGTAAAATCAATATTGATACTGATTTAAGATTGGCATCAACAGCAGCTATAAGAGAGCATTTTAAAAAAGATCCTTCACAATTTGATCCTCGAAAATATTTATTAGATTCTAAAAATGCAATGAAAGTTATTGTAAAACAAAGATTAGAAGAGTTTGGAACTGCTGGTAACGCATCTAATATTCTTCCATTATCTTTATCTACTATGTCTAAGCATTACTCCAGTGGTCAATTATCCCAAGTTATTGGGAAATAACATTAAATATAAAAGTATAAAAAAATTGTTTTCTTCTCATTAATATTGATATTATTCTTGACTTTAACTCTCTTTTTTTTATTGTTTATAAAATTTAGGAGGAATAATGATAAGATTATTTAAGTCTTTTTTAATTTCTTTAGTTTTTGTTTTAAGTTTTAATACTGCTTCAAATGCTAGAGATATCACTTTGTCAATGTGGACACACAATCAACTTTACGTTGATTACTTTAATACATATTTGGAAGCTGTTCAGGCTGAATTTCCAGATGATAATATTACTTTTGATTTTCAAGTAACACCTGATATGGCTACAAACAGTCTTACGGCTATTGCTTCTGGGTCAGAACATACAGATCTTTTAGGTATAGAGATTAGTGGATTTGGTCTTTTTATGGCTGATGATATTATTTCAGATAACTTTATTCCTCTAACAGACATGTATGGTGATATGTCTCAATGGAATCCTGGAAAAGTTGCTGCATGGACTCATTCTGATGGTGAGATTTATGGAATTGAGAGTGAAGGTTGTTACATGGTTTATTATTACAATCCTAGCATTCTTGAAAGTTATGGTTTTGATGTTCCAAAAACTTGGGATGAATTTATGGAAACTGGAAAAGTTCTAGCTAAAGATGGAATTTCAATGATGTTATCTGAATTACGCTTCATCGGTATGTATCAGCAGGCTGGTGGAAAGTTCTTTAATGAAGATGGTGATTTTGAAATGGATGAGGATCTATTCTTGGAAATATTAAAATACCAAGAAGAGGCTTTTAAAAGCGGTGTAATTAATTATACAACTGATTACTGGGGTCAGACTCCAGGTGTTTTGTATAATTCAAAACAAACAGTGGGAACTATGGCTCCTGATTGGTACAACAATTGTTGTCTTCAACCAACTGTTAAAGATACTCAATCTGGTGAATGGCGTGTAGCACCACTTCCTACATGGGGAGATAAAGGTTTCAAAACATTCCACTGGGGTGGTACTGGTTTTGCTATACACAAATCTTCAGAAGGAATTGATGTAGCTAAAAAACTACTTGAGCTTGCATATTTCTCTTATGAGGGTCAAATTGCTAAGTATGAGTTCTTCGGAGGTATGCCTACTTTATTGTCAGCATTGGAAGATCCAAGAATTGCTGATAAAAAATTCGACTTTTATGGTGGTCAAAAATTTGCAGAACCATTCATATCAGTTGCTGGTTCAAGTGCTGATGACTATCAGCATGTAGGAAGAGCAATTATCGATTCTGTTTCTCGTAATCTTACTAGTTTACTTGCAAATGGTGAAATAACTGCTGAAGAAGCGCATGAAAGGTTCATTACAACTGTTCAAGATGAACTTGATTTTCTTTAGACTATAATTTTTTAAAGCAGGGCATTTGCCCTGCTTTATATCTTTTAAAAAAATATAATGACAGCAATAACAAATAAGAAAAGATTTAGATCTGAAAAAATAGCTCCATATTT
>JAQBWI010000147.1 GCA_027625355.1 Pseudomonadota bacterium | reverse complement strand
GTTGATGATATAGCTAATTATTTAAAACTTATAGAAGAAACAAATCACAATTCTTCTGTTTTAATTTTCAATAAAGTGCCAAAAAAATACTCAATTGAGAAAAATTTAATTGAAAACTGGATAAATAAGTCAATTGAAAAAGCAAAATCAAATCACATAAAAGGTAAAGATTTAACACCTTTTTTAATTACAGAGATTAATGCCCATTCTAAAAATAAAACACTTGAGGCCAATACTGCTTTAATTATCAACAATGCATCATTGGCAGGGAAAATCTCAAAAAAATTTAATGCTTAAGGTAAAGTTGCAAACTTATTTTTAAGTAGTTGAAAAAACTTTTTATCATCAGCTTTATCCATAACAAAACAATTTGGTTTTCTGTTCGTCACACCAAGCCAATCAACAACTGTCTCCCCTCTTGTCAGCTCAGAGTCTTCTTCAACTATAACGTTAACTAATTTTCCAGAAAATATGCTAGGATCTAATAAATATGCAATAACGCAAGGATCATGAAGCGGGGTATCTTCCGTTTCATATAATTCTTTATGGAAAATTGTATAAAATTCCATCAACTCACTAAAAAATTTAGAACTCTTATTATTATTTTCTTCCATATAATTCATAATCTGTCTATTTACATTGACTTGATGGGTTACATCTAAACCCATCATCGTCATTGCAATCCCAGAGTCTAAAACTATGTTAGCAGCATGAGGATCAACGAATATATTAAATTCTGCTGATGGAGTTGTGTTACCTAAACACATTGCAGCTCCACCCATAAAGATTATTTCTTTAATATTTTTTTTTATAGATGGATCTTTTTGCAAACTTAAAGCAATATTAGTTAAAGGTCCAGTTGGGCATAAGTAAATCTGATCATTAGAAGATTTACAAGTCTCTATAATAAAATCTATGGCATCTTGTTCCTGAGCTTTGTAACTAGAGCTAACTTCAATAGGATCACCCTTTATATCTAAACCAGTTTTTCCATGAACATATTCAGCAGTAAACAAATCATAATGAATTGGTTTCTTAGCTCCAGAAAATACCTTTAAGTCAGTTCTCTCAATTAATGTACAAACTTTTAATGCGTTATTGACAGTATTATCCAATCCCACATTGCCACCAACACAAGTTATGCCCAGTAGTTCAATTTCTTTAGAGGCTGCTGCAAGCATTATAGCCACTGCATCATCATGTCCAGGATCACAATCTAGTATAATTTTTTTAGTCATTTTTAAAACCCTTTAGTTTTAGATCTGGTCTTTGTAGCCAATTATAATCAAGGTATTTTGATTTTCCATCAATGGCATGGATTGTGTATGCATGTCTTGAATTTGGACTTTTATTTTCACAAGAATAATGTGGGAGCCTTCCATGCAGCAAAACTAAAGTGCCTTTTTTAACTTCTACAAAAGTATCAGTTTCTGGAAATGGTTTATTAGATAACTCTTCCATTTTCATTTGATTATTTTCACGTTTAAATAATTTACGTAAAGGGCCTTTATGACCACCACTGGCGACCTGCAAACAGCCATTATCTCTATTTGCTTCTTCAAGAGCAAACCAAAAACCAACAGTACTCTCTGGTTCTGTTATTAAAAAAGTTGAATCTTGATGACAAACAACCTCACCACCTATCTTAGGTTGCTTAAATATATACATTGATTGTAATAAAAGAGGATCATGGAAGCCTATTGCTCTAGCAATTTGATCAAGTTGTTCATTTCTAGAAAATGCAATAAATTTATCATCTAGGTCGTGCAAAGCATGACCAATTTTATTAACAATATATTGCTTATTATTTTTAACATTTTCTTCATCTAGATTTGCTTTTTCTTCAAAAAAGAATCTAATTTTATCTCCAGACTCCAAAAAATAATTATCATCATTATGGCTTTGACTAACAGTATCAAATACCGATTGTTGATTATTAAAATCTTGCTCTTCAATAAGTTTCTTAGACCTATTAATTAATTCATCACACTCTTCATGAGTTTTGAAATCTTCAATTATTAAATATCCATTATCATTCCAAAAATTTAACATTTCTTTATCAAGTGGTAAGTCAGATTTATTATAATGCATTTTAAATACCTATGAATTTAGTTATAAAAGGAAGTCCTACTTTTATTAATTGCAAAATTTGAGGCAAAATATACCTCCCCGATGTGGCTATTAAAAATAATAAGCCAAGAACTATAATTGTTAATATTATAGCCCTATATCTTTTCTGGTTAATTTTAATGTTACCTTTAGATCTAGATCTAAGTATTAGCAAAATTACTACTATTATTATAACAACAATTACAAACCTTATCATTCAATATCCATTATGATTTAAATATTTCTTTTACATTCCTAATAAAAATATAGATATTTAAATAGATTAAGATAGGTTTTATTTATGATTAAAATAAGCCTATTATTAATATCAATTTTCTCTCTTTTATATGGTTTAGTATTTTTTTTTTCACCGTATTTTTTTGCAGAATTGACACTGGCTGAACCTACAAATATTGCATGGCTTAGAAATATTGGCGCTTCTATTTGCGGTGTTTTATTTTTAGGTTTGTTATTTATCTA
>JAQBWI010000012.1 GCA_027625355.1 Pseudomonadota bacterium | reverse complement strand
TAGATTGGATTTTTAAAAATAAAATTAAATAATCTTTATTTTTTATAATTAATAAACTATTTAAATATTATGCCTCTATCAAAAGAAGAATTAGAAAATCATATTAAAGAGAGTATTCCTGACTCTACAGTTAACATTGAAGATTTAAGAGGTGACGGCGATCATTACAGTGCTACTGTGACCTCAAAATCTTTTGTTGGTAAATCTAAGATAGAACAACATAAAATGGTATATGACTCATTAAAAGGAAAAATGGGTAATGAACTTCATGCATTAATGCTAAAAACTAGAACGGAGTAAAAATGGAAGAGAATAATATAGTTGATGTTTCAGAAAATATTAAAAATGAAATTAAATCAAATGATGTGGTTTTATTTATGAAAGGAACTCCGGTATTTCCAATGTGTGGTTTTTCAGCTGCTACTGTGCAAGTTTTATCAGATATTGGTGTTAAGTTTAGTAGTGTCAACGTTTTAGATAGTAACGAAATGAGAGAAGGTATTAAAAATTTCTCAAATTGGCCAACTATCCCTCAGTTATATGTTAAGGAAGAATTTATAGGGGGATGTGACATTGTTAAAGAAATGCATGAAACAGGAGAACTTCTTGAATTATTCAATAGCAGAGGAATAGACGTAAAACCTTCATAACTTGAATAGTAATTTTACTAAAGGCATTATTTTTGCATGTTTAGCAGCTATTTGGTGGGGCATGCCTCAACCTCTTTTTTTTGACCAAATAAACTATATTCCATCTCTAGAAGTTGCAATGCACAGAGGTATTTGGTCTTTTTTCGTACTTTTCTTATCACTTATTCTCTTCAGTGAAATTAATGATTTTTTTGAATTGTTTAAATCAAAAAAAAAAATAATCATATTAACAATTACTTCTTTGTTAATTGCTACTAATTGGTTAGGCTTCATTTACTCTGTAAGCATCAATAAGGTGCAAGATGCTTCTTTAGGTTATTTCCTAACCCCAATGATAAGTATTTCTCTTGGCTATTTTATTTTAAATGAAAATTTAAATACATTAAAAATAATTTCAGTCTCATTAATGCTTTTTGCATGTTTTGTTCTTTTTACCAGTTTAGATAGTTTTCCATATTTAGCTTTGTTAATTGGTACAACTTGGGGAATTTATGGACTTTTAAGAAAGCAAATTGAAGTTTCACCAGCTACAGGACTTCTTTATGAGTCAGGATTAATCACTTTATTTGCTCTGCCTTATTTAATATATTTAAATCATATAGATGTTGGCTATTTTAATTTTAATTTTAATTTTAGTTACATTTCAATTATGTTATTTTTTACAGGTATTGTAACAATTATACCTTTATTTTTTTTCAATCTAGGACTTAGATACACAACCTTGGGTTTGGCTGGGGTGTTATTTTATATAGCCCCTAGTTTTCATTTTATTACCTCAGTATTTATTTTAGACGAAAACTTAGAAAAAGAAAAAATTGCTGCTTTTATTATAATATGGATTGGGGTTAGTATTTTTATATATGATGCAGTTAGAAAAAAAAATTATCTTGAATAAAATTCGATAACTAAGTTTGGTTCCATTGTAACTGGATATGGAACATCATGAATTAATGGTGCTCTTAAAAATCTACCTTTAAATTCTTTCACATCAACTTCAATATATTCAGGAATTTCTCTTTCTTGAGAAACGATAGCTTCCTGAACAATATTTATTTCTTTGCTTCCATCTTTTAACGATATCTCATCACCATCTTTTACTGAGTAAGATGGAATATTTACTCTTTTACCATTTACTTTTACGTGGCCATGACTCACAAATTGCCTTGCAGCAAAAATAGTTGGTACAAATTTCATTCTATAAACAATTGCATCAAGTCTTCTTTCAAGGAGCTCTATCAAAATTTGACTTGTATCACCTTTAATATTAGATGCTTTGGCAAAAGTACTTTTAAATTGTTTTTCAGTTAAATCACCGTAATAAAACTTTAGTTTTTGTTTTGCAAAAAGCTGGTTTCCATAGTCAGATTGCTTTTTACGCATCGCCATGGCACCATGCTGACCAGGTTTTGTATTTCTTTTATTAAATGGACTTTTGGGTCTACCCCAAAGATTACAGCTTAATCTTCTGTCTATTTTATGTTTTGCAGATGTTCTTTTTGTCATTATTTATTCGGATATATAGAGATTAATTTATTGATGTCAAATCCATTATTTCACGATTTTGGCTGATTTTTTAGCTTTTTATGCATCCCCCATAACATACGAAGTTCTTTTTTAGATAAACCAAACTTATTATAGATAGAATATATATTATCTATCATACCGGCCTTTTTTTCTTTAGGTCTGAAAAAACCACTGGAATCAAGGTCGTTAATTAAGAAATTCAAAAAATTAGAAAGCTCGAGTTTGCTAACCTTGCTATCAAATGAGGATAATTTTTCATTAGTAGAAATTTTATTCAACTTTGATAATTCATATGACATCAAGGAAACTGCATGTGATAAATTAAGTGATTTATTTGAATTATTAGTAGGGATATTAAATAAGAAGTTAGCCAATCTAATATCTTGATTTGATAGTCCTGAATTTTCAGGGCCAAATAAAATCGCAATACTTTTAAAATCAATTATCTTTTTTTGTAATATATTAAAATTGTCATATGTTTTTTTTGTCAAAAAACGCTTTCTATTGGAAGTTGCTATAACTAAATCAAAGTTTGAAACTGCATCATCTAAATGTTTATAAACTTTAGCTTTATTAATTATTTTATCAGCATGTTTTGCGGAAGTTTCAGCCGTTTTACTAGGCCATCCATCTCTAGGATTCACAATAAATAATTTTGATAGTCCAAAATTATCCATAGCTCTAGCAGCCATTCCGATATTTTCAGAAAGTTGAGGTCTTACAAGAATAATAGTCGGATTTAATTTTTTCAATTTATTTATTTAAATCGTTAAATAATTTAAAAGTGATACTATCAAAGATAGCATTATAAGAGGCATCAATTATATTTGTAGATACACCTACAGTAGTCCAATGTTTTTTAGTATCATCAGTTGACTCTATGTGCACTCTTGTGATTGCTCCTGTGCCCTTTTCTGATGACAGAATCATTACTTTATAATCTGTAAGGGTTAAATCTTTTAAAGATGGGTAAAAATCTATTAAAGCTTGACGTAAAGCACTGTCAATAGCGTTCACTGGACCATTACCTATACCTAAAGTTAATTTTTCTTCCTTCTTGACATCTAATTGCACAGTAGCTTCAGACTCAGTAACTAATTCTCCTTTAGCGTTCCATCTTCTTTCATCCGTAACTCTAAATTTTTTAAGATTAAAATATTCTTTTATTTGTCCAACATGCCTTCTAACAAGTAGTTCGAAACTAGCTAGAGCAGTATCATAACTAAAACCTTCAGTTTCTTTTTGTTTTATTAGTTCAAGTATTTGATTGATCTTTTCACTGTCTATATCGATTTCTAATTTATTTAATTGGCTTATTAAATTAGCCTTACCCGCTTGATCCGAAATAATTACATTTCTTGAGTTTCCAACTAAATCTGGATTTATATGTTCATAGGTAGAAGGATCTTTGGCTACAGCAGATGCATGTAATCCTCCTTTATGTGAAAATGCATTTTCTCCAACATATGGTGCATTTTTGTGTTTTGGTTCATTTAATAACTCACTCAACGTATTTGATATTTTTTTTAGAGATTTAAGGTTTTTTTCATCAATATTTGTATGAAAATCTGTTTTTAATACCAACGAAGGAATTAATGATACTAAATTTGTATTTCCACATCTTTCTCCCAAGCCATTAATTGTTCCCTGAACATGTCTGACGCCAGAGTTAATTGCAGCTAAAGCATTTGCTACTCCATTTTCAGTATCATTATGAGCATGAATGCCTAATTTTTCTGCAGGGATAGTTTTTTTAACTTCCTCGATTATGTTCGAAATTTCATTTGGCAGCGTTCCACCATTAGTATCACATAGCACAATCCATCTTGCAGAAGATTTATACGCAGCACTTAAGCATTTTAAGGCGTATTCTTTATTGTTTTTAAAACCGTCAAAAAAATGCTCAGCGTCATATATTGACTCTTTGTTTTTTGAATTTAAATAATTAAAACTATCCTCAAGCATTAAAAGGTTTTCATCTTCAGAAATACCTAAAGCACTTTTAACTTGAAAAGATGATGACTTTCCAACAAGACATATTGTAGAAGCATTACTATTGACTAAAGCATTTAAACCAGGATCATTATCAGCACTTCTTCCTGGTCTTCGCGTCATTCCAAATGCAGTAAATTTTGATTTAGAAAAACTTAAATCACGGGAGAAAAAATCATTATCTGTTGGGTTTGCGCCCGGCCACCCTCCTTCAATATAATCAACACCTAATTCATCAAGACTTTTAGCTATTGTCATTTTATCACTTACAGAAAAATTTACTCCTGTAGTTTGCTGACCGTCTCTTAAGGTGGTGTCAAAAATATAAATTTTATTTTCTTCGTTCATATTAAATTTAGCTAATAGACAAATAAATTAATTTTTCTATATTTTTCCAAATTTCGTAAGCAATGTCTCTTTGTCCAGTAATGGTAAAAAGTTTTTCAACTCAGGTCCTTTTTCTTTTCCAGTTAAAATTAACCTTAAAGGCATATACAATTCTTTACCTTTTAAACCTGTTTTAGCGTTAATAGCTTTAGTCCAATTATCCCATGTTTCATATGAAAATGGGTCTTCAGGAATACATTCCACCGCAGCAGCGATTAAAGTATCATGAATTTCATAGTTTTTTATATCTATAATAACTTCAATTGTTTTTAGCCAATTTTCAATATCTTTAAAAAAATTAATATTATGTTGTGAATATTTCCAGAGTTTTTTTGAGTCAACTTTAATATCTAATAATTCAAATTTTGATTTTATATCTTCAAAGTTATAAATTTTTAGCAAATCTGAATTTAGAGATTTGAGAACATTATCTGAAAATTTAGCAGAGGAACTTGATATATTTTTTATATCAAAATTATTTATAACAGTATCTAGTTTTGTTTCTGGCTTAATGTCTTCACTTGATCCTATATTAAGTAAATAGTTTATTATGGAAATATATTCGTATCCTTCTGATCTCAAATTCTCAATAGATAAACTGCCTATTCTTTTTCCAAATCCTTTTCCTTGTTGGTCTGTTAAAAATGGATGATGAGCAAAATGTGGTGGGTGAGCATCCAATGCCCTAAAAATTTGTATATGAAATGCAGTGTTAGATATATGATCTTCTCCCCTAATGATATGAGTAATCTCTTCATCAATATCATCAATTACAGAAGGTAAATGATATAGAAGTGATCCATCTTCCCTAATTAAAATAGGATCACTGAGATATTTAGAGTCAAATTTTACCTGATCTTTAATTAAGTCATTCCAATTTATTACGCCATCCTCAAGTTTAAATCTCCAATGTGGTTTTAAACCTGATTTTATCTTTTTATTAATTTCATCTTTACTAAGAGATAATGAAGATCTATCGTATATAGGTGGCTTTCCTGAAGAAAGTAAAGATTTCTTTTTTAAAGATAGCTCTTCTGCAGTTTCAAAACAGGGATACAAACGACCATCATTTTTAAGCTTTTCTATATTTGAATTATAAATATTAGTTCTTCCAGATTGATTAAAAGTCTTATTCCAATCAAGTCCTAACCAAGATAAATTTTCTTTAATTTTATTTTCAAATTCTTTACTTGATCTAGTTTGATCTGTGTCATCAATTCGAAGTATAAAGCTTCCATTGTTTTTTTTAGCATATGCCCAATTTAAAACTGCAGATCTTGCATTTCCGACATGAAGCAGACCAGTTGGACTAGGTGCAAATCTACATTTCATCTTAATCTTTCGGAAGGATACACACTGGTATTGGTTTCATTTTATGTAAATTTGGCTCTCTTATTTCTTGATACTTTTTAATATGTTTACTATTAGAATTTTCCATCGCATCTTCAATCTCCTCATACGATAACCCAAGTTGACTCTCATCATTACGACTATCATCCCAAAGTCCATCTGTGGGGGCTGCCTCAATAATTTCATCAATAACGCCAAGAGATTTCCCAATATTCCAAACATCTGTTTTTTTACAATCAGCAATTGGTGAAATATCCACTCCACCATCTCCATATTTTGTGTAAAAACCAACACCAAAATCTTCTACTTTATTACCTGTACCAACTACTATTCCTTTATTAGCTTGTGCTATTTGATAGAGAGTTACCATACGTAACCGAGATCTCGAATTTGCAAAAGCAAGACTATTATTAAATTCTTTCATTGTATTCTCAAAAGACGCAAAAACATTATCTAACTCAATAATTTTTGTCTCTACATTATCAAAGTTATTTTTCAGCCAATCTAAATGTTTGAGACTTAAATCATGTTGATTTAAATTTTGCTTAATAGGCATTGAAATAGCAATAGTTTTGAAGCCTGTTTTTGCACAAAGAGTACTTGTAACAGCTGAGTCTATCCCGCCAGAAACACCTATTACAAGGCTAACAGGGTGAAAACTTAGAGACGTTGCATATTCGTTTATCCATTTGGATATGTAATCAATTTTTTTTTGATAATTCATATTATTAATTTATATCTAAAATTAAATTTGAGAAGACTTTAAAGATAAAAATTTTTCATCTTTTAAATATTCAGAAATTAAGAAGGCTATCTCTAAAGATTGAGATGCATTTAATCTTGGATCACAAAAGGTATGGTATCTATTTTTTAGATCTTCATCAGTTATTTCTTGCAGTCCACCCATACATTCTGTCACATCTGATCCTGTCATTTCTAAATGAACACCACCTGGATAAGAACCTAAAGATCTATGTATTGTAAAAAATTTTTGAATTTCTGAAAAAATACTCGTTACAGGTCTCGTTTTGTATCCAGTATTTGATTTAATAGTATTTCCATGCATTGGATCGCAAGCCCAAACTACATTTTTTCCTTCTTTTGTTATTTTTTGAATAATTTGAGGCAAATGACTATCAATTTTATCAGCACCCATTCGGCATATTAAAGTTATTTTACCTGCTTCATTTTTAGGATTAACAAAGTCTAGTATTTTGACCAGCTCTTCTTCATTGGTAGTCGGGCCAACTTTTATACCAATAGGATTTTCAATACCTCTTACAAACTCAATATGAGCACCATCTAATTGACGTGTTCTGTCACCTACCCATAGCATATGGGCAGAAACATCATACCATTTACCTGACGTACTATCTATTCTAGTAAGCGCCTCTTCATAATCAAGCAAAAGAGCTTCATGGCTAGTAAAAAATTCAGTTTCATTTATTTGCCTAACATTACCATCATTAATCCCACAAGCTTTCATAAAACCTAAACACTCATCTATTCTATCAGCTATTTCAGAAAATTTATTTGCGTTTTCTTCTTCAACAAAATTTAAGTTCCATTGATGAATTTTGTTAAGGTTTGCATAGCCCCCCTGAGAAAAAGCTCTTAGCAAATTTAATGTAGACGCCGATTGGTTGTAAGCTTGAATAAGCCTTGAGGGGTCTGGAACTCTTTCACTTTCAATAAAATTTATTCCATTAATTATATCACCTTTATATGACTCAAGTTCAATTCCATTTATTGTCTCTTTATCTGAAGATCGAGGCTTAGCAAACTGCCCTGCTATTCTTCCCACTTTAACAACCGGACATGAAGCACCGAAAGTTAAAACAACCGCCATTTGCAGAATTACTTTAAATGAATTTTTTATATTATCAGGATGAAATTCTGCAAAACTCTCTGCACAATCCCCTCCTTGAAGTAAAAAAGCATTTCCTTTTGATACTTCTGCCAGTTGCGACTTTAATGATCTCGCTTCACCTGCAAAAACTAATGGAGGAAAGTCTCTAATTTTATCTAATGAGTTTTTTAACAAAACTTCATCCTTATAGATAGGCAAATGTTTTGCTGGTTTAGAACGCCAAGAATTTGGAGACCATTGTGAATTCATATTATTTTAGGCTAATAAACTCAATAGAATCTCTAAACAAGGTTAATATATGTATAGAGATAAAAAATTAGTAAATTTTAAGCTTAGATCGCCTAATAGCGAGTTTGTTTGAAGAAATATCTTTGTTTATTACGCTTCCTGCGGCAATTTTAACGTTATTTCCTATCTTCACTGGGGCTATAAGCGAGGTATTAGACCCAATAAATGAACTATCACCTATAATAGTTTTATTTTTTTTAATTCCATCATAATTACAGGTAATACATCCAGCCCCAATATTAACTTTATTCCCAATTTTACTGTCTCCAATGTATGTTAAATGACTAATTGAAGTATTTTTTCCAACGAATGAGTTTTTGATCTCAACATAATTTCCAATTTTAGAACTTTTATTAATTATTGAATGAGGTCTTATTCTAGCGTGAGGTCCAATTGAGCAATCTTCATTAATTAACACCCCATCCAAATCTGAATAACTTTTAATTATTGAGCCAGATTTTATAGTGACATTATTTCTAATAATTACATTTGGCTCGATAATAACTTTTTTTGCAATTTTAGCGTTATAACTAAAATAAGACGTTTCCGGTTTCTTAATTAATACTCCCTGCTCTAAAAATTTATTAACAAGCCTATTTTGGAATAAACTATCAACCTTATTAAAATCATTTAAATTATTCACTCCACTCATTTCATCCTCAGAAGATACTAAAAATGAAAATGGGATATTTTTATTAAAATAAATTTCAAAAATATCTGTCAAATACCTTTCTTTTTTCTTTTTATTAAATTTAATTAATTTTATATTTTTATAAAAGCTAGATTTTTGTACAAGCATTATGCCTGAGTTACAAAATTCTATTAATTTTTCATTAGGTGAAGCATTAATTTCCTCAACAACCTTAATAACTTTATTATTTTTTAAGATTACTCTTCCATAACCTTTTGGTTTAAAAGTTTTAAAAGCTATCATGCTACCCGAATTATTATTTTTAAAACTTCTAATTAGTTTTTTAAGAGATTGATCTGTTATTAATGGAACATCTCCAAATAGAATTATAAAATTTTTAGTTTTTATATATTGTTTAGCCACCTCAATAGCATCAGCTGTACCTCTTTGATTTTTTTGAATCACAAATTTACAACCTATTAAAATATTTTTTAACTCATCAAAGTTATCTTTATTACAAACTACAATAATATTTTTTCCAGAAATTTTCTTAGCAGTATCAAAAACATGATTAATTATAGGGTACCCTGCCAACTCATGAATAAGCTTTGATTTATTTGAAATAAAACGTGTACTTCTTCCTGCTGCTAAAATTACGGTTGTAATATTTTTCATTAAATTTAGAGATTTCTTAAAATCTCATTACCAACATTAATAATCTCTTTTGCTGCATCTGACGTTACATTAATGTCTATTACACCTCTGCCGACAGCAAATGATTCTGCAAAAATAACTTTACTTGAAATTCTAGAACGAGCGATTTTTGCACCTGAATATCTTAAACGTAAGATCATAGCGTCAGTTAATTTTGCTCTTGGCATCACCCTATTTAAAATAATTAATGGTTTTTTTTTCTCTTCTCTGGCAATTTGTAGAAAAGGCAGAGTTGCCATTAAGTCAAGTGGGCTTGGTTGTACAGGCACAAATACACCGTTTGATGCTTTAATAATTTGTAATGTCTCAAAAGTAATTGCCGGAGGGCTATCAATAATTATAAAGTCATACTTTCTTTTTATTTTTTTTACTTCTTCAGCTAAATTTCTGATATCAAAATTATAGAAATTGATTCCAATATCATCATCACCATAATATTTTTTTCTTTCCGATAACCAATATGTTAGACTTTTTTGTGGATCAGCATCGATTACGGCAACTTTATAACCACTATTACTCCATAATACGGCTAAATTTGCTGAGAGGGTTGATTTTCCCGACCCTCCTTTTTGATTAGAAAATGTTATAACTTTTCCCATAATACAATTTTCACTAAGATAATAACAATTTTAATACTATATGAAACATAATTTAAAAAAAATATGCACCAAAAAAATATAGAAGAAGCAAAAAAACGCCTTTTTAGTGGTGAACTAGTTATTTTTCCTACAGAAACTGTTTATGGAATAGGTGGAAATGCAAATAATCATAAATCAATCGAGTTAATATATAAAACTAAAAATAGACCGATTAACAATCCATTAATATGCCATTTCGCTAATATTAGAGAAATAGAAAAAAACTTTGTCCTTAAAGATAAAGATTATGAATTGGCAAATACTTTTTGGCCTGGACCTTTAACTTTGATTTTAGAGAAAAATAAACAATCACTGATTTCTCCATTACTGTCTAATAATAAAAATCATGTAGGTTGCAGAATACCAAATAATGAAATAAGCTTATCTTTATTATCAATTCTTGATTTTCCAATTGCTGCGCCAAGTGCTAATATTGCAACAAGAACTTCTATTACTTCAATAAAGGACTTAGATAATAAACTTAAAGAGATATTTTATATAGATGGTGGATCTTCAGTTTTGGGTTTAGAATCAACGGTTGTTCAAACTTCAAAAAATGGATGTAAAATTTTAAGATTAGGCAGCTTGACTATTGAAGATATAAAAATAAAATTTCCAAAATACGAAATAAGTATAGAACAATCTAATGTGTCACCTGGCAATCAATTAAAACACTATTCACCTATTAAGCCCATAAGAATAAATGTAGATTTTGTAAAAAAAAATGAAGCTTTATTAAATTTTGGAATTAATGAACTAACATCAGACATAAAAAGTTTAAATTTAAGTATTGAAGAAAATCTTTCAGATGCAAGTTATAACTTTTATAATTATTTAAATATTTTAGATAGCATTAATTGCAGTGGTATTGCTGTAGCTCCAATTCCTGATCAGGGATTAGGAAAAACGATTAATGATAGATTAAGAAGAGCCTCTTACAAAGATGAACAAAATATTTAATCAATTAATGTTAATTGCTGGGGAGAAAAATATTCTTACAGAGCAAAAAGAATTAGCAAAATACAATCAGGATTGGAGAGGATTTTATAACAACAAGAGTTTATGTGTTGTCTTTCCACTAAATACGAAAATTTTAAAAGAAATTGTAATATTTTGCTTTGAAAATAATATAATAATTGTACCACAAGGTGGTAATACAAGTTTAACAGGAGCTTCAGTTCCAACCTATCAAAATAAAGAAATAATAATCAACTTTTCAAAGATGAATAAAATTATAGAGATTGATAAACACAATTTAACTGTTTTAGTAGAGTCAGGGTTAATCTTGGATAAACTTAAAGAATATCTTGATAAAGAAGATTTGTATTTTCCAATTAACTTATCATCATCAGGTTCATGCATGATTGGTGGAAACATAGCAACAAATGCCGGAGGCATAAATGCTTTAAAATATGGAACTATGAAAGATAACGTGATTGGAATAGAGATGATTACAGGTAACGGCACACTATTATCATCTTTATCGAAAATGAAAAAAAATAATACTGGTTATGATTTAAAATCTATTGTTTCAAGTTCTGAAGGCACTCTTGGAATGATTACCAAGGCATTATTAAAAATATACCCCAAACCATCAGATAATTTTACTTTTTTTGTTGCATATGAAAATTTAAATTCATCTATCGAGTCATTTAAACAGATCAGAAATCTTTTTTATGACAAGTTAGAGAGTGCTGAATTAATTCCAAATTATTCTTTTGAAGTTTGTTTAAAAAATAATTTTTTAAATAAGCATTTTTTTAAAACCAAACATCCATGGTATGTAATTTATCGTTTAAATTTATATGAAAATAAACTTAATTTTGAAAATACCTTTGAAAAAAATTACCATATTTTAGATAAATTTATTAAAGATATAATAATCCCTTCTTCTATTGAACAAGAAAATAAAATTTGGAAATTTAGAGATGATTTAGTTGAAGCCTATAAAATGGAAGGTAAAATAGTTACAAATGACATTTCAATACCTTTAGATAAAATGGATATTTTTTTTAGTACAGCTGCTAGTCATTTAAGCAAAATACCTATGGAAATAAAATTACACCCTTTTGGCCATTTGGGCGATAATAACATACATTTTAATATGGTGCTTCCTAATATTGAAGACTTAAATTCATATCGCAAAATAAGAGATGATATTTATTTATATATAAATGATTTAGTAGAAAGTTATGGGGGTAGTTTCAGTGCGGAGCATGGTATAGGTCAAATTAAAAAAGATAGTCTGCTAAAATATAAGTCTGCTAATGAAATAGACATGATGAAAAATATAAAGAAGATTTTTGATCCTAAAACAATCCTTAATAAGGGAAAGATATTTAATTAGTTTATTGAATTTAGATAATCTCTGAACCTATAATATAAAATGGCTGCAGAATAATTAGGTCTTCTTAAGAGATCTCCTCCAGGAATTTTTATATGATTTATTTCAGTAAATTTATTAAAATGGTTATTTTTATCTAGAATTTTTTCTGCAATCATTTTACCACCCATCACACTCATTGCTAAACCATGCCCAGAATAAGCATGTGCGTAGTAAAGCTTATTATTCATAAGGGTTCCAAATACTGGTAGTCGGTTTACCGATATAGCTAGCGTGCCGCCCCAAGAAAATTCAATTTTATAGTTTTTTAAATTAGGAAATACTCTAAACAGTCTCTTCGATACAAACTCAACAGGGTTATTAACAAATTTTGATGTTAACGTTTCTGGCCCACCAAAAAGAAGTCTGTGATCTTCTGAAAAACGATAATAATCAATCATAAAACGAGAATCAACAACACCACAATCTCTTTTAATAATTTGTCTTGCAAGTTTTTCACCTAATGGTTCTGTTGCAATTATATAGTTATTTATTGGCATAAAAAAATTTCTTACAGAGCCTAATAAATTATCAAGATATCCATTACACGCAACAATAACTTTCTTGGATTTTATTACTGCTTTTTTAGAAAAAAGCAGAACATTATCACTCTTTTCTTCAATTTTATCTATTGGAGAGTTTTCAAAAATTTTTATATTTTTATTTAAGCATTCAATAGCTAAACCATAAGTCAATTTTAAAGGATTTAAATGAAAACTATCTTTTGTTAATAACCCTGAATAATATTGATCAGTATTAACCTCGTCTTTTATAGAATTCTCGTCAAAATACTCATAGTTGTCATAGCTATACTTTGATTTCATATGCTCAATTTCTTCTATAAAGTATTTATAATCTTTTTTTGTATTTCCTGCATGGAGTATTCCTGGTTTGAGAGCACAATCTATATTGTACTTACTTATTAAGTTTGTAACATTTTTGACTGCATCCAAACCTACATTCCAAAAAAATTCAGCTTTTTCAAAGCCAAATTTATTTTCTAAATACAGTTGATCTTTTCTCATTCCTATTCCTAATTGCCCCCCATTTCTTCCTGAGGCTCCAGATCCGATTTTATTTGCTTCCACTATACACACATCATAACCTTGATCTGCTAAATTTAATGCAGCTGAAATTCCTGTTAACCCCCCACCCACAATACAAATATCTGTATTTAGATTTTCTGATAAAGCTTGTTGTTCCTTGAATTTAGGTGATGAATATTTATAAAAGCTATCTTTTTCATTAAAATGTTGCTTATAGGTTCTTTTTTTTGTAGAAAACATTATTTCACAATAATGTTTTATTTATAATTAGTAAACTCCACTCTCATAATGATCGATAAATTTCAAACTTGGTTCCAAGAAAATTCTATTACAGAAGTTGAATGTTTAGTTCCGGATTTAGGAGGAATTGCTAGAGGTAAAATACTTCCTACAAATAAATTTCTAAAAGGACTTAATGAAAATAGTCATCGCTTACCACAATCAACATTTATTCAAACAATTTCAGGAGATTATGCAACCGAAGATTTGTCAGGACCTTTGCCTAAAAGCATATTTAATCCAACCGATATTGATGTAATTCTAAAACCTGATTATAAAACCATGCGCATCGTCCCTTGGTATGAAGACCCTACAGCTCAAGTTATATGTGATGCTGTTAACCTAAATGGTGAAGATGTTATAAACTATAGCAGAAATGCGCTTAAAAATATCCTTAAACTTTTCTCAAAAGAAGGTTTAAATCCAATTGTATCTCCCGAATTAGAATTCTATTTAGTTAAACCTAACCCTGACTCTGATTACCCTTTAGAAGTCCCCATTGGGCAATCAGGAAGACAAGAAACTGGAAAACAGGCATTAGGAATTGATGCAGTTAATGAATTTGATAACTTATTTGAAGAAGTGTACAGTCATTGTGAAGCTCAAAATATTGAAATCGATACTATTAATCATGAGTCAGGTTCTGCGCAAATGGAGATTAATTTTCAGCATGGTGATCCTTTAGATTTAGCAGATCAAGTTTTTATTTTTAAAAGAACATTAAGGCAAACTGCTTTAAAGCATAAGCTGTATGCAACTTTCATGGCGAAACCAATGGAAAATCAGCCTGGCTCAGCAATGCATCTTCATCAATCACTTTATAATGAAAAAAATAAGAATTTATTTTTTAATAAAAAAAATAAGTTTTCTCAAAAAATGAAAAATTATATTGGTGGTCTTCAAAAATATACACCTTATTTGATGCCCATTTACTTACCAAATATAAATTCATTCAGAAGATTATTTGCGACATGGGGCACGCCAAAAAATACAAAATGGGGAGTGGGTAATAGAAGTTGTGCTTTTCGGATACCTTCTGTTGAAGAGAAAAATATGAGAATTGAAAATAGAATTCCTGGATCTGACACAAACCCTTACTTAGTATTTGCTGCCAATTTAGCATCAGGATATCTAGGTATACAAAATAATATTAAACCCTCTTTAGAAACAAAAAATAGTGCTTTCGAAGATGTGGATTCCTCCATTCCAAAAAACATTGATGAATCTTTAAGTATGTTTGAAAATAATGAAGAAATTAACGAAATATTTAACGAAAAATTCATCCGCAGTATAGCGGCTGTAAGAAGAATGGAATATCAAGCTTATTTATCAGTTATTAGCTCTTGGGAAAGAGAAGTTTTACTTCTTAACGTTTAACTTATTATTAAGTAAAAAATAAATTACACCAATAAGAATTAAAACGAGCATTAAAATACTTGATAAAGCATTAACCTCAGGGCTTAAACCCAATCGAACTTTAGAAAAAACAACTATTGGGAGTGTGTTGGCACCTGGCCCAGTTGTAAAACTAGCTACAACCAAATCATCTAAAGATATTGTAAAAGCTAACAGCCAGCCAGCTATAATTGAAGGCAAAATTATTGGTAAAGTTACTTTATAGATTACTTTAGTATAATTATACCCAAGATCCATCGCCGCTTCTTCAATGTTTTTATTAAAATCAGTTAGTCTTGCTTGTACAATTATTGCAACAAAAGCGATACAAAAAGTTACATGTGATATGAATATAGTTAGCTGACCTCTGGTTGACTGGAAGCTAATGAAATTATTTAAACTTATAAAAAACAATAGCATTGCTAAACCTAATATTAGTTCTGGCAGAACTAATGGTGTTGAGGATAGAAAAATATAAAAGGATTTAAGTGGAATTTTTTTAATCCTTACCAAAGAATATCCAATCATTACTCCTAAAATTGTTGAAACAGTTGCTGAAAAACTTGCAATTTTTATACTAACAATAAAAGCTTCAATAATTTGTTCATTTTTAAATAATTCGCCATACCATTTAAAAGAAAACCCTTTCCACACCATTACTCTTTTGTTTTCATTGAATGAATAGAATATTAAAACCAAAATAGGAAAATATAAAAAAAATAAACCTAGAGAAATAATAGAGTTTTTAATCAATCTAGATTTCATTTTTATTTGTCCATTTTGAATAAATAATTTGAAAAACTATAATTGGAAAAACTAAAACTATAATTCCGGTAAAGGCTAAGGCACTAGCACCGGGCCAATTCCTATTAACAAAAAACTCTTCCCACAAAATCTTACCATAATATAATTTATCACTCCCACCTAACATATCCGGAATAATGAATTCACCAACAACAGGAATGAAAACAAGAAGTGAGCCAGCAATTATGCCAGGTAATGATAAAGGCAGAATTACTCTAAAAAAAGATTTTATACGATTAAGCCCTAAATCTTTAGAGGCATCTATTAAATTTAGATCAAACTTATTCAAATATCCGTAAAGCGGTAAAATCATTAATGGTAAATAAGTATAAACAACTCCCATTATTACTGCATATTGATTATACAATAATTGAAGTGGTTCCGAAATTATCCCAAATTTTAAAAGTATTAAGTTTAAAATTCCATTATTTTGTAAAATAATTTTCCATGCATAAACCCTCAATAAAAATGACGACCAAAAAGGAATGATAACAAGAATTAATAAAATATTTCTTAATTTTATATCTGAAGTAGCAATATAAAAGGCAAGTGGAAAGCCAATAAGTATACAAAAAAAAGTTGAGATAAGGGCTAAAACAATTGAGTTTAGAAATGAACGAATATAGTAAAAGTCACTCAAAATATAAACATAATTTTCTAAAGTAATATTAATTTTGAAACCATCATTGTTTACAAATATATCCTGATATGGTGGCATACCCCATTCAGATACTGAAATTGAAATTTTAAATATTATAGCTAAGGGAATAAAAAAAAATAATACCAACCAAACGTAAGGGCTTAATATAAAATATTTTTCAAATGGTTTTTTGTTCAATTAATCCTCTAATATTTTAACAGACTCTTTTGACCAACTACATATGACTTGTTCGCCAACAGGAAAGTTATAATTAG
>JAQBWI010000146.1 GCA_027625355.1 Pseudomonadota bacterium | reverse complement strand
CCCAAGTATTAAACTCTCATTGGCATAAGTACATATACATTTTCTGACTCATTTTTTTCTTGGATAATTATTGGGTTAGAATTATCATTAAAAGAGATCTTAATTTCTTTTCCTTCAAGATTATCTAAAATATCCATTACATATCTAGAATTAAAACCAATCTCTATTTCGTTTCCATCGTAGTTGGCCTGAATATCTTCAGTAGCAGTACTGTTTTCATTATTAACTGAGCTTAAGTTTATTAAATTTTCTAGTAATTTGAATTTAATAGATGGTGATTTTTCATTAGCTATTGTGCTCACTCTATCAACAGCAGATAATAAATTTTCTCTGTTAATCATTAGATCATTGGTGTTATTTTTAGGAATCACCCTTGTGTAATCTGGAAAATTACCATCAATTAACTTTGAAATTAAAATTAATTGATCAATATAAAAAATAATTTTATTCGATGAAATTTCTATCTCAATACTTTCATAATTTTCTGAAAGTAATTTTGAAAGTTCATTTATAGTTTTTTTTGGGATAATTACGCCTGGAATTTCATAAATAGATGTATTTAAAAGTGAGCTAGATGTGGCCAGCCTATGACCATCTGTACCAACAAAAGTAAGGTTACTAGTTTTTTCATTAGAAGAAATATTAAAGTATAATCCGTTTAAAAAATATCTAGTCTCTTCATTTGAAATTGCAAATTTAGTTTTATTAATTAAATTTAAAATAGTCTGAGACTTAACTGTAATTTTTTTTGAATTATTTGAATTGTTTTCAATTAGAGGGAATTCATCTTTTGGTAAGCAAGATAAAGAAAACTTTGAAACATTTGATCTGATAGTTAATATTTTTCCGTCATTAGATATAAATTCAATTTCACTTGTGTCAGGTAATTTTTTTATAATGTCAAATATCATTTGAGCATTCAAAGTTGTGGATCCAGAATCTATAATATTGCAAGTAATTGTTTCCTTTATAGATATATCCATATCAGTTGCGGACAATGTTAAGGTGTTATCATCAGCTTCAATTAAGATATTTGATAAAATTGGGAGCGTATTTTTTTTACTTACTATACTTTGCAAATGAGAAAGTGTTTTAAAAATATCTGGCTTAGCTACAATAAATTTCATTAGTTTAAAATATAAAGAAATTTTAATTAAGAATCTATAAGTCTTTTTAAAAGCTCAATATCTTCATTAAAATTGACATCTTGTAACTTTAATTCTTCTATCTTTTTTACTGCATGCATAACAGTTGTATGATCTCTACCACCAAATTTTCGACCTATTTCTGGAAGTGAGCGAGAAGTTATAGACTTGGCTAGGTACATTGCTATTTGTCTAGGTCTTGCAACAGATCTAGACCTTCTAGGAGAATGCATATCGGTTATTCTAATATTAAAATGTTCAGCAACTTTTTTTTGTATTTCCTCAATTGTAATTTTTTTATTAGAAGATTTTAATAAGTCTTGAAGTACAACTTGAGCTGTTTCAACAGTTATTGCAGTTCCTACAAGTGTCGCATGAGCGACCAATCTATTTAATGCACCTTCCATTTCGCGTACATTTGAAATTATTCTATGAGATATAAATTCTAAAACCTTTGCAGGAATTTCAACTCCTCTTTTTTGAGCTTTCTCAATTAATATACCAAGTCTAAGTTCATATGTAGTTGGATGAATGTCTGCTACTAATCCACAACCAAGTCTTGATTTTAATCTATCTTGTACACCATCTAAATCTGATGGAGATTTATCAGCAGATATTACAATTTGTTTATTTTGTTCAATTAGAGCATTAAAAGTATGAAAAAACTCTTCTTGAGTGTTGTCTTTTCCACTTATAAATTGAACATCATCAATCATCAAAACATCAATCGACCGGAATTGCTCTTTAAATGCTGAGGTGTCTTTATATCGAAGAGCTCTAACAAATTGATACATAAATTTTTCAGCAGACAAATAAATAACTTTTCTATCTGGTCTTAATTCTTTTATTTTCCAACCCATAGCATGCATTAAATGTGTTTTACCAAGACCGACTCCACCGTACAAAAATAAGGGATTAAATGACACATTGTCAGCTTCAGCAATTCTTTGTGAAGCTGCAAAAGCAAGTTCATTAGGCTTTCCTACTACAAAATTATCAAATGTAAATCTTGGATCTAAAGGAGCGCCAAATTCATTAGGATATGAAGATTGCTGATTTGAACGTATATCTAATGTTGATTTCCATTGATTATCACTACTTTTAATAGTTCGTGCAGTGCCTGGGACAACTCTACCGCCATTAGGTTTAACAACAAATTTTATTATACTGACACTATCTAAATATTTTTTTGATTCTATTTTTATTTTATCGGAATAATTGTTTACTATCCAATCTCTTAAAAACTTTGTGGGTAATGAAAATGATAGTGTATTATTTTCATAAGACACAAAACTTAAATGCTTTATCCAATTATTATAAGCACTATCACCGACTAATTGTTTAAGATCTTTTTTTAAGGAGAGCCAATTTTTTTCTTCAGACAAGTCAAGTGTGTTGCTCATTAGCCTCCTAAATAATTAATTTTTTTATGTTAAGATTTTACGTAAAAAAATTAAACCCGTAAAAAATTTCTAATAATTATAATCACCAATTATAA
>JAQBWI010000145.1 GCA_027625355.1 Pseudomonadota bacterium | reverse complement strand
AAATCATTAAATTTCAATTAATTAAAGCATGTAATTATCAACATTTTTAATAAGTTATTGATATTTACTATTTAAAAATATCATTTTATTACATATAAGGCTTCTGTTAGAAAAAATAAGGAGTTTACATGAGTTATTTTTTATCAGGAAGTGATTATGTTGGCGTATCATTTTGGCTTGTATATGCAGCAATGATTGCTTCTACTGTCTTCTTTTTTTACGAGGGTTTTCATGTAAAAAAAGAATGGAGATTATCTCTTTTGGTTGCAGGTCTAGTTACATTAGTTGCAGCAATTCATTATGATTATATGAGAGATTATTGGGTTTATACACTATCGCAAGGCGAAGGTCAGTCACCAATTGTATACAGATATATAGATTGGTTAATTACTGTGCCACTATTAATGATTGAATTTTATATAATATTAAAAGCAGTTGGTGCATCAGTCTCTGCTAACTCTTTTTGGAGATTATTAATTGGTACTCTAGTTATGTTAATCGGTGGTTACCTTGGTGAAACTGGATTATATGGTGTTGGAGTTACTTTTGGCTTCATCATTGGTATGATTGGTTGGGCTGTAATTATTTGGGAAATCTTTAGAGGTGAAGCAAGTCAAGCAGCAGATGGAAAAGAAGGCATTAAGTCAGCTTTCAACGCTTTAAGAATTATTGTTCTTGTAGGTTGGGCGATTTACCCACTTGGTTATGTGTTTGGTGTGATGATGGGCGTTGGTAACGATGCTTCTCTTAACCTTATTTATAACTTAGCTGATTTTGTTAACAAGATTCTTTTCGGATTAATTATCTGGGGAGTTGCAACAAAAGAAGCTTAATAAAAGATTCTTTAAAATATTCAAAAAACCCTCTATTTAGAGGGTTTTTTTTATTATTATATTGACTTAATTTTCACTAATATATAAGTGCACCGCAATGAAAACTTTTAGCCTTAGAAAAGAAGATGTTAAAAAAAAATGGTTATTAATTGATGCTAAAGACGCGGTACTTGGAAGGTTAGCCGTTCATTCTGCTAATATATTGAGAGGTAAAAATAAACCCAATTATACTCCCAATCAAGATTGTGGAGATAATCTAATCATTATTAATGCTGATCATGTCCATCTTACTGGTAAGAAATTTACAGATAAAATTTACTACAGACATACTGGTTATCCAGGAGGTATAAAAGAAACCAATCCAATAAAAATGAGGGCTAAAAATAAATCTAATGATATTATAAAATTAGCCATTAAGAGAATGATACCAAGTGGACCCCTGGGAAGACAGCAATTATCTAATTGTAAAATTTATTCTGGAGAAGAACATTCTCATACCGCTCAACAACCTCAAAAAATAGATTTTGAAAAACTTAATAATAAAAATATAAAAAGATAAAAATGGAAAACATTGAAACTGAAACTAATCCAAATAATTTAGATATTAAACAGAGAGCATATGCTACAGGCAAAAGAAAAAATTCTATTGCGAGAGTTTGGGTAAAACGTGGCTCAGGATCTATTTCTGTGAACGGTAAATCTTTAGATAAATACTTTGCAAGACCCGTTTTGCAAATGATTGTTAATCAACCACTAAATGCTATTGATAGTGAAGGCAGTTATGAGATAATGGCAACTGTAAAAGGTGGAGGTCTGTCAGGTCAGGCTGGCGCTATAAGACACGGTATTAGTAAAGCCTTAAGTGTTTATGATTCTACACTTAGACCTGCTTTAAAAAAAGTTGGCTACATCACGAGAGACTCAAGAGTTGTTGAGAGAAAAAAACCAGGTTTAGCAAAAGCAAGAAGAAGTTACCAGTTCTCCAAAAGATAGTTTTATTTATGTCCAAAAAAATTTCAGTAGCCATACTTGGCTCTACTGGTTATGCTGGATTGGAACTGGTAAAAATTTTATCTAAACACCCAAACGTTGAAATTGTATTTTTAGGAACTGAGAATTCACCTGACATATCAATACAAAAACTAGACTCATCTATTGATATCACTAACATACCAAGCACGAAATTAAATAAAGATTTTGATTGTAATATTGCTGACACTGTTTTTTTAGCTCTTCCACATAGTGTCTCAAATGAATATGTAAAATTATTTTATGACAAAGTTCAAATCATCGATCTATCAGCTGACTTTAGATTAGATGATTATGAAATTTACAAGAAAAACTATGGGGTAAATCATTCCTGTCCAATTTTATTAAAAGATTTTATTTACGGCTTACCTGAATTTTATAGAAATGAGTTAGTAGATAGTAAAAATATTGCCGTACCAGGGTGTTACCCTACATCTATTCTTATTCCAACCTTACCACTTTTAAGTAATAATTTGATAAAAGGTTCAAATTTAATATTTGACTCTAAATCAGGATACAGTGGTGCAGGTAAAAAATTTGATAAAGCTAATATAAAAAATGTGATCGATTATAATTTTTTTAATTACAATACTAATCAACATAGGCACATTTGCGAGATACGTCAGGAATTAGAAAAAAAACATAAGAAAGATGTACTATTCTCTTTTAATCCACATATTCTGCCTAATTTTAGAGGAATGATGTCAACAATTTATTGTGATCTTAACGGGGGTGTTAATCAGAGTGATGTAATTAAATGCTTTGAGCAATTAGATAGTCAAAATTATTTTGTTGAATTTAA
>JAQBWI010000144.1 GCA_027625355.1 Pseudomonadota bacterium | reverse complement strand
GATAATCTATCTAATAAATATTTTTATTTTACAGAAAAAAAAAGGGAGACTAATTTTTATAATAAAAATATTGAATACAGCTATTTATTTGTATTTGAAATAAATGATAGTGATAAAGTAGTAAATTCAGAATCAATAAATTTATTAAAAAATAAAAATCACAAATATAGAAAAATTCAAACTAATAATGATATAATTAAAAGAGGTTTATTAGAAACAATTTTTGGGGGAATTGGAGCAAACCCAATGCCCAATTCCCCATAAGTTTAAATTGCTATAAATGCCAATAATAGCAGAGCAACAATATTAGTTATCTTAATCATTGGGTTAACGGCAGGACCTGCAGTATCCTTGTAAGGATCCCCAACTGTGTCTCCAGTAACTGCTGCCTTGTGAGCTTCACTACCTTTACCTCCGTGATTACCATCCTCAATATATTTTTTTGCATTATCCCAAGCTCCACCGCCTGCTGTCATACTTATAGCTACAAATAAACCTGTAATAATAACACCAAGTAAAAGAGCACCAAGACAAGCAAGGGCAGCAGCTTGACCAGCAATTAATAATATAACTAAATAAACAACTATTGGCGATAATACTGGTAACATGGATGGTATAATCATTTCTCTAATGGCAGATTTTGTTAATATATCTACACATTTACCATATTCTGGTTTTCCAGTTCCTTCCATAATACCTGGTATTTCTTTAAATTGTCTTCTTACTTCTATAACAACAGATCCTGCAGCTCTTCCAACTGCAGTCATACTCATAGCTCCAAATAAGAAAGGTAATAAACCACCAAGTAACAGTCCTACTACAACATAAGGGTTAGACAAATCAAAGGATACATCAATACCATAGAGTGAGCTTGAAGGATCTTTTGCAAAATGTTCTAGATCTTCTGTGTATGCCGCAAAAAGAACCAAAGCACCTAATCCCGCAGATCCAATTGCATAACCTTTTGTTACTGCTTTTGTTGTATTTCCAACAGAGTCTAGAGCATCAGTAGTTTTTCTAACGTTTTCATCAAGATCTGCCATTTCAGCAATTCCACCTGCGTTATCTGTAACTGGCCCGTATGCATCTAAAGCAACAACCATACCAGCTAAAGCTAACATAGTTGTAACTGCAATAGCAATTCCAAATAAACCAGCGAGTGAATGCGTAATTATTATACCTGCAACAATTATAATAGCTGGTAATGCAGTAGCCTCCAAACTTATAGCAAGACCTTGAATAACATTTGTTCCATGCCCTGTTGTAGATGCTTGAGCAATACTTTGAACAGGTCTATAATTTGTTCCTGTATAATATTCAGTTACCCAAATAATTATCCCTGTAATTATTAGGCCAAGTAAACCACAAAAAAATAAAGACATGCCTGTAAAAGATTTTTCATCTACTGTGAAAACTGCATCTAAACTTATTACATGATCTGTTATGAAATATAATAGAACAGCTGATAAAATAGCTGAAACAGCAAATCCCCTATACAAAGCAGCCATTATATTTTCACTCTTACCGAGTTTAACAAAATAAGTTCCAACAATACTAGCCAAAGTACAAACACCTGCAATTGCAAGAGGGTACATCATCATTGAAGACAAATCTGCAAAAAAAATAGATGATAAAACCATTGTCGCAACTACTGTAACAACGTATGTTTCGAATAAGTCTGCTGCCATACCTGCGCAGTCTCCAACATTATCACCAACATTATCTGCAATTACTGCTGGATTTCTAGGATCATCTTCAGGAATACCTGCCTCAACTTTACCAACTAGATCTGCTCCAACATCAGCACCTTTAGTAAAAATACCCCCACCTAATCTTGCAAAAATAGAAATCAAAGAAGCGCCAAATCCTAAAGAAACAAGTGGAGCAACAATTTCTCTACCTGGAAACTGTCCAGAATTATCTAAAACAAAATAATAAAGAGCAATTGAAAGTAATGCAAATCCAGCAACTAACATTCCAGTTACTGCGCCAGCTTTAAATGATACAGACAAACCTTCAGCTAAGCTAGAACTTGCAGCTTGAGTAGTTCTGACATTTGATCTAACAGAAATGTTCATTCCCACATAACCAGCGGCACCAGAAAACACAGCACCTATTAAGAAGCCAACACCTGATGATAGACCAAAAACTATCCAAATAAGAATAAAGATTACAATACCTACTATTCCAATAGTCATATATTGTCTGTTTAAGTAGGCTCTTGCGCCTTCTTGTATAGCATTAGCAATAGTCATCATTTTTTCATTGCCAGTGCTTAAAGATAAAATTTGCCTAGATGTAATCAAGCCATATAAAACAGCGGCCAAACCACATAATAAAATAAAGATTTGCATAGTTGTCATTGTGGGTGTTCTCCTTGAAATTTTTGGGTCATATGTCAGAATATATGAAATAAATCAAGATTTTAGCTAAAATGATCAAATCTGCTTGGATTTTTAATTAAGTTCATAGAATCATCATATATTCCCCTATCTTTAATTACTGTCCCAATATGGGTTAATTTTATATTATTTTTTTTTCCTAATTTAATAATTTGATTATTAAATTTTTTATTTGCAGTAAAAACTAGCTGGTAATCATCACCCCATGAAAGAATATCTTCAATAGAAATTTTAGATTTATTTGTTGAAATAATATTTCTTAAATTCTTTGAAATTAAAAAATCTTTTTTAAATAAA
>JAQBWI010000143.1 GCA_027625355.1 Pseudomonadota bacterium | reverse complement strand
AAATCAATTATTATATCATCCAAATTATTATGATCTTGATTTAAGAAAGTTGTAAAATCTAAATTTGTCAGATTTCTTATTTCAATATAGTCGTCTTCATAGTGTTTGCATACTCCATTAACTAATTTGATTTCATAATTTAAATCGTCGATCAATGAAACTGTTGAGTCTTCTTTAATAGGTTTATAAAAATAATCAAATTTACTTAAATCTGAAATCGTAAGATTTTTAAGACTTTCATTAATTTTTTTATCGTAATTTTTTTTTGTAATTTTTTTAAATATTCTCTCTCTTTCTTCTAATAAAATATTATTATCGGAAAAAATATATTCTTCAGAATGTTTGATAAAATTATTTTCAAAAGACATTTAAAAATTTTGATAACCTGATGCCTCTATTTCAGCAGCTAAGGAAATATCACCCGATTTAACTATTTTACCATTTCGCATAACATGAACATAATCAGGATGAATGTAGTCTAAGAGTTTTTGATAGTGTGTTATAATCAAATAAGAATTTTTTGGATTTTTGAATTTATTAATTCCTTCTGTCACTATTCTTAAAGCGTCAACATCAAGACCAGAATCAGTTTCATCAAAAATTGTAAGTTCAGGATTAAGAATACTCATTTGAAGAATCTCATATCTTTTTTTTTCACCACCTGAAAAACCAGTATTAATTGATCTCTTAAGCATATCACTACTTATGCCAAGTTCTTCAGCACTTTTTCTTAATAGTTTAGCAAATGAGAGATTGTCTAATTCTGGTTTTTTTTCATTTTTAAGCTTTGAATTTATAGAAGCATGAAGAAAAGGAGTTATATTTACGCCTGGTATTTCAATAGGATATTGAAAAGCTAAAAAAAGTCCCTTTTGAGCTCTTTCTTCAATATTTAAATCTAAAAGATCGTCATCCTTAAAGATAACTTTACCTGAATTTACTTCATAGTCTTCATTGCCTGCGAGAACATTTGCCAAAGTACTTTTACCACAACCATTTGGGCCCATTATTGCATGAACCTCACCTTCGTTTATGGTAATATTAAAATCATTTAATATTTTTTTACCTTCAATAGAAACATTCAAATTATTAATATTTAAAAAAATCATCCAACACTTCCTTCCAATGAAATTGATACTAACTTTTGAGCTTCTACTGCAAATTCCATCGGCAATTCTTGAAGAACTTGTTTACAAAATCCATTAACAATTAATGAAACTGCTTCTTCATGACTAAGACCTCTCTGTCTGCAATAATATAATTGATCTTCATTAATTTTAGAAGTGGATGCTTCATGCTCAACAACTGCAGAATTATTCTTTGAATCAATATAAGGAATAGTATGTGCTCCACAATTGTTACCGACTAAAAGAGAATCACACTGAGTGTAATTTCTTGCCTTATCAGCTTTTCTTAGAAATGATACACTCCCTCTATAGGTGTTTTGAGAGTTACCCAGAGAAATTCCCTTAGAAATAATCTTACTTCGAGTGTTTTTACCGATATGAGTCATTTTAGTACCAGTATCAGCTTGTTGAAAATTATTGGTAATGGCCACTGAATAAAATTCTCCAATGGAATTATCACCTTTAAGAATACAACTTGGATATTTCCAGGTTATAGCAGACCCTGTTTCAACCTGAGTCCAAGATATTTTGCTATTTTTACCTTTACATAATCCTCTTTTTGTAACGAAATTATAAATTCCCCCTTTTCCTTCCTCATCACCTGGATACCAATTTTGAACAGTAGAATATTTTATTTCTGCATTTTCCAAAGCAATTAATTCAACATTAGCAGCATGTAGTTGATTTGTATCTCTTTGCGGAGCTGTACAACCTTCAAGATAGCTAACATAACTCCCTTTATCAGCAATAATTAAAGTTCTTTCAAACTGTCCAGTTTCTTCAGCATTAATCCTAAAGTAAGTAGAGAGTTCCATTGGGCATTTTACATTTTCAGGAATGTATACAAAGGAGCCATCAGTAAAAACAGAAGAATTAAGTGCTGAAAATGAATGATCTCCTGGAGGTATAACTGATCCAAGATATTTTTTTACTAATTCAGGATGGGTTTGAACAGCTTCACTAATCGAACAAAAAACAATACCAAGCTTTTCTAATTCACCTTTGTAAGTCGTTGCAACTGAAACACTATCAAAAACAGCATCAACTGCAACTCCCGCTAACACTTTCTGTTCTTCAAGCGGAATTCCTAACTTATTATAAGTTTCAATTAATTTTGGATCTACCTCACTCAAGTCTTTAGGTTTATCATCATAGCCCTTAGGTGCAGAGTAATAATAAATATCTTGATAATCAATTTTAGGAATCTTTAGATTTGCCCATTGAGGATCTGTCATTCTTAACCATTTTTTATAACAGTCAAGTCTCCAGTTTAGCATCCACTCAGGTTCGTTTTTCTTTTTTGAAATAAATTTTATTGTTTCCTCATCTAAACCTTTTTTAGGTCTATATGATTCAATTTCAGTTACAAAACCATATTTATATTTGTCCTTAGCGTATTTATCTAATGTTTGGCTAGTTTCAGTATCCACAAATATTCAAATAATGTTTTATTAGAGAAAATCTAGTCTTTTCAACCAAAAATAGGTTAATTTAGAATTGATTCTAAATATTAAGTTATCCAACCCCCTCCTAGAACTTGATCATTTTTATAAAAAACACAAGCTTGACCTGGA
>JAQBWI010000142.1 GCA_027625355.1 Pseudomonadota bacterium | reverse complement strand
TGAGACAAACTTAAATAACTACAAAATTGTTTATGACAAAACATTTGTCCAAGCAGGTAAATATAGAAGCTATATTGTTATTGAATATAAACTAGATAGTTAGAAATATTTTTATTTTAAATACTAATAAAGTTGTGTTTAATAAAATGCTAAAAAATTTATTATGAAAAGATTTGAGATAATAAAAAAAGCTGATCCTATAGGAACATTTGATATTAAATTACCAGACTCTATAAAAAGTTTAGATGATTTAAAAAATTATACACCATCTATTTCCTATATTGATTTTAGTGATTATAAGGCTGATCTTGAGGATTTTGAAATAACTGAAGTAAAAATTTCAAAATCAAATGTAAATGTTAGTTATAAAGAAAAAGATAATGAAATATTTGCTACCTTAAATAATGCAACGATAGATATTTTATTTGATGATAAAGAAATGGAAGAAAGATTTTTAGATAAAGAATGGCCAGAAGAATGGATTGAGCCAACTCTTTTTTTTAAAAGCGAAAAAAATCATTTCTCATTGAGATATCAAGATAACAGCTTATTTACTTTAAAAAGGATTTAGTTTAAATTAATTTTATGAATGTTGATGAAGCAATTAAAAAAATAGGCGAAATTACCGAAAAGGCTTTAGCAAAAGATGAAAATGCTCTTACTTGGGATACAGAGATTGGAATAAAAGAGTCTATCGTTAATAACTTAAATCTTAATAAAATTTTTAAAGATAAAGCAGAATTGGAAAATATGTATATTTATGAAATGTTTGCTGACAAATGGAAAATTCCTTACAAAACTAAAGTTGAGATGGTTAAAAGATGGATTAAATATTTAAACGTAATGTCAGATGTTAAAGTGAATATTGATCCTGATAAGATTAAATAATTCTTTTTATATAAATCTATTTTATCATAATTAATGGATAAATATTATTCACTAACTAAAACTTTAATTCTTAGCGGTATTCAATGTGAGAAAAAACTTTGGTTTGATTTAAATGAAAAAATTAAATCAAAAGACAAAGCAATATTTAGGTTGGGTAACAGATTTAATGATGTCGTTAGAAGTCATTACGGCAAAGGTCTCGATTTATCAGATGAAAAAGAACATCAGGTAGTAATTGATAGAACGAAGGATGCAATCCAATCTGATAATATAAATGTTATTTATGAAGCAGGTTTTTTATTTAAAAAAACCTTTATCCGAGCTGATGTATTAATAAGAAAAGATAATCAATGGACCATGTTAGAGGCAAAAGCTTCTACAAGTGTAAAGGATATAAACATATCAGATTTAGCCATTCAAAGTTTTATAGTTAAAAAATCTGGCTTAGATGTCATTTGCAATAAATTAATCCATATTAACAAAGAGTTTATTTATAAGGGCGATGAAAACTATAGAGAGCTTATTGTAGAAGTAGATATTACAAAAGATGTTTTAGATGAGGAAAAAAAAGTTGAGGATTTAATTATTAAATTTTTACCCTTAAAAGAAAGTGCTTGTCCTAAAATACAAGTGGGTCCACAATGTAAAAATCCATATCCTTGTGATTATTTTGATAAATGTTCTCCGCCTGAAACAGATATTGAAAACGTCAGTTATAAAATACTACCTTATTATGGAAAAAAAATAGAAGCTTATTGTAAATCAAATAAAATTGAAAAATTAAAAGATATTCCAAAAGATTTATTGCAAAGTTCAAGAAAAGATTATGCTGAAAATTATCATCAAATAATTCAAGAGGCTCACATCAAAAATATTCCATGGGTAAGTGAAGATATTTCAGAACAATTTAAAAAATGGAAAATGCCTTATTATTTTATGGATTTTGAAACCATACAACAAGGGGTACCAATTATTAAAAACACCAAACCTTTCGAGCAAGTTCCATTCCAGTGGTCAGTACACAAATTAAGTAAAAAAGGTGAAGACCTTGAAGAATTTTCATTCATCGATTTTGCAGATCAAGATATTGAATTTAATTTTTTAAAAAAACTTATTGATACATTGGGAGATAAGGGAACTATTTTTGTCCACAATCATCCATTTGAAAAAGGGGTTTTGAACAAATTAAAAGAGAAACCTAAAATGAAATCTTATAGCGATCAAGTGGATAATATAATTGATCGTATTGAAGATACATTAGAGTTAACCCGTAAGAATTTCTATTCACCAGAAATGTTTGGTAAATATTCGCTAAAGAAAATAGTTAAAGCTATTCCAACTGAAATTTCTTACGAAAGTGAAGATGAAGATGCGGTTAGTGATGGTGGAGATGCTCAATTAGCTTGGTTTAAATGTACTGATCCTGCATCAAAACCAGAAGAGAAAGAAAATTATAAAAAAGAACTGATTAATTATTGTTCAAAAGATACTTATGCAATGTATGATCTTGTTAATTATTTTTTAAAATTTAAACGATGAACAGATCATTTAGATTAGAATAAAGAAATCAAAGCTCATAAATTATATAATCTGAATGGATTTATTGTAATCCTTATATTGTGTTTGAATTCCAAGTACTTCATCGAACTTATCAAACCTGAATAATACCGACCCTACCGACCCTCTATAAACTTGATATTGAAGTTTACTCTCCAGAAGGCACCATAAGAGATCTTAAAGGATAAATACTTAGGGAGGGGAGGATCGGTTTATGATAGTATGCGTGCACATGATTATGTTAATTTTGACGGATCAA
>JAQBWI010000141.1 GCA_027625355.1 Pseudomonadota bacterium | reverse complement strand
CTGATCGGATAAATATATCTAAATTGATATTAAATAATTTTTTGATTTTTTTTAGATTAAATATTTTTGCTATATTGATTTTTATTGATGTAAATTTTTTTAATTCGAAGAATGTGTAACATAAAAAAATTATAGCGGTCAGTGTTGAAGATATGACTGTTCCAAGAGCTACTCCACGCACATCTAAATCAAAGGAGATTACAAATATTAAACTTAATAGAATATTAGTAATTGAAAAAAAACCTACTACTACACTTGATATTGTTGTTCTTTGTAAACCAATAAATAACCCAGTAATTATAAAGATGATGAGCTCACCAAAAGAAGAGTAAATGCGTATCTGAAAATACTCTTTAAAATATTTAGAAGTCTCATTTGATAAATCAAAAATACTTAAGGCTATCGTAAAAATATATTTCTGGAAGATAACTAAAAGTAGGGAAATAATAATAACAAAAGCAATATTTTGAAAAACTAAATTTACTATCTGCTCATACTGATTAGAACCATGAGCTTGGGCCACTAAACCAACGGTGCCCATTCGAAGAAAGCCAAAACTCCAGAAAATTAAGGAAAATACACTGGTGGCAATACTTGTGGCTGTTAGATAACTCGCATTATCTAGATTACCCATTAAGCCCGTATCGACAATAGCGACTAAGGGAATTACTAGATTAGCAAAAAATATTGGAATTGATAATTTAACAATATTGCTAATGGATGCTCTATCAGACATTCTTATAATTTAGGAAAATTCTATGTTTCTAAATAAAAAACTTAAATAGAGCTTAATGACATTTTTTTGGAATATTTTTTCCTGGGAGAATTTTTTATCACTGCTTGACCGCATCGCATTACCCCTCTTTTTGTATCAAATGTCATTTTTGGTTCGCCGTGCAACTTCCATCCACTTGATAGCGCTTCTGTTACGCGATGACAAAACTCTGATGTATCATCATCCGTAATAAATCTATAACCCTTCATGTATGCTCCTTATAATTGGTTAATTTTAATTTCTATAATCTTAATTAAGTATTCAATAAGATCAACTTGTTGATCAGGATTAAATTTATTGATATCTTTTGATCCCATAGCGACAACAAACATATCTTCCTGAAAATTAATTTTAAGTAGAATATAGGATTTTATCTGTGGTGATTTATTGGGAAAAAATAATAACACACCTTTGGGATTTTGATTTAAGTTTGTCATGGCTTTATCGCGAAAATAACTTTTAGCTACTCGGGTATCTATTTTTTGCACTTCATTGATCCCAATATTATTATTTGTACTAAAGCAATTTATATATTCACATCCAAGAAGTAATTTAAAGTCAGATAAAATAACATTAAAAACTTTAGCAAGTGATTTGCAATTAAGAATTTTAAGAGATGATTTGAGAATTCTTTTCTGAGATTGCATATGACTTTTACCAGCAAGCAAAATTTGCGTCATTTGATTTTGCAAATCAATGTTCTCCTGATTAATTTTTTTGTAACGGTATACTTGAAGATCAATAACTTTATCTGAACCTTCGTCTTTTAGAGGAAACTGTAATTCTTTAAGAAGCTCTGGGTGTTTGATAAAAAAATTTTTATTTTTTTTAAGAAAATTTTGAACAAGTTCTTCAGCAGAACTGTTGTCATCTTTTCTTTTCATTTATTTGGGTAGGATGGATTGTCCTGTTTTCTTCCAATCTTCCAAAAAGGCATTTAATCCCTTTTCTGTTAAAGGGTGATTATATAGTTCGTGAATTACTTTTGGTGGCAATGTTGATACATGCGCACCGATAACGGCAGCATCAATCACATGCTGTGTTGATCGAATGGACGCGACAAGTACTTCTGTATCAAAATCATAATTGTCGAAGATATCAACGATATCTTCAATTAGATCCATACCGTTCTCTCCCAAGTCATCAAGTCTGCCAACAAAAGGTGAAATGAAACTAGCTCCTGCTTTTGCTGCTAATAAAGCCTGCGCCGCTGTAAAACATAGAGTGACATTAACCATGATGTTTTTCTCACGAAGCGTCTTACACGTTTTTAACCCATTAGGTGTAAGAGGAACTTTGACAGCAACGTTTTTGGCCAGAGAGGCTAAATATTCTCCCTCTTGCAACATGGTATCAAAATCAGTTGCTGTAACTTCTGCACTTACCGGTCCTGGAACAATAGAGCAGATCGCTTTTATTGTTTTGGCCATATCATCTCCATTTTTAGCAATAAGAGATGGGTTTGTAGTTACACCATCAACAAAACCTGTCGGAATCAGTTCTTCTATTTCTTTAATATCTGCTGTATCGACAAAAAATTTCATTGATTGCTGTATATCATATACGTGATATTTAAAAAGTTAAGATTATAAAAATTTATTATTGTATATGTACTATAACATCCTCGTTGCTAGACCCTTTGATCAAGTTTTTACCTATGAGTCAGATGATCAGACTTTAGAAGTAGGTCAAATATTGATTGTTCCTTTTGGAAAAGCGATGGAAGTAGGAATGATAATGGAAGTTGATGTCAACAAACCTGACTATACGATAAAAAAAATAGAGACAATTATAAATGGCATTCAATTTAATGAGATAAATATAAAGTTTTTAAAGTGGGTAAGTGATTACACCTTAGCTCCTATAGGATCAGTCCTGAAATTATTTACCATTAATAAAGATATCATTAGCTATGAAAGAGATGATAAAATTCTAAG
>JAQBWI010000011.1 GCA_027625355.1 Pseudomonadota bacterium | reverse complement strand
AAAAAAAATCAGTTAAAAAAAAGACTTCTACTTCAAGCGTTAAGGTTACAACTGATAAAAATATCTTGGATGAGATAATTCGAGTTGATCATGCTGGAGAATATGGCGCGACACGAATTTATGATGGTCAAATTGCAATCTTTGGCAAGGAGTCAAAAATTGGTAAAACAATCCAACATATGGCTGATCAAGAGCAAGAACATATCGAGAAGTTTAATGAACTTTTAGTTGAAAAGCGTGTTCGTCCTACTGCCCTTTTACCTCTATGGAATGTTGCCGGGTTTGCTTTAGGAGCAGGTACTGCCTTGATGGGAGAAAAAGCAGCTATGGCATGCACTGTTGCAGTCGAAAAAGTAATTGGTGAACATTACCGAGAACAACAAGATCTATTAGAAGAAGATGAAAAAGAATTAAAGAAAACAATCGCTAAGTTTGAAAAAGATGAACTCGAGCATCATGATATTGGTCTAGAGCATGATGCTGAAAGTGCGCCTGGTTATAAGATTATGACAAAAGTAATTGAAATTGGTTGCAAAACAGCAATTGCCATATCAAAAAAAATTTAATTTTCTAATTCCGTATCCCAATATAAATAATCTCGCCAACTATCATGTAAATAATTTGGTGGGAAGTTACGTCCATTATTTTGTAGTTGCATAGAATGAGGCTGTACAGGTCTTTTAAGTAACTTCATATCAGTATTTTGAATTAATTTTCTTCCTTTTTTTAAGTTACATGTCGTACATGCTGATACAACATTTTGCCATGTTGTTTTTCCATGTAAGCATCGAGGAACCAAATGATCAAAAGTTAAATCATTAGCAGCAAATTTTTTTGCACAATATTGACAAGTAAAATTATCACGAAGAAAAACATTAAACCTTGTAAAGGCAGGTTTTCGTTGAGGCATTACATAATCTTTTAAAGCTATTACACTAGGCAACTTAAAAGATATTGTAGGAGAACTAACTGATTGATCATATTTTTCTATAACAGAAACACGATTTAAGAAGACTGATTTAACAGCATCTTGCCAAGAACATAAAGAAAGAGGGTAATAAGAGAGTGGTCGGAAATCTGCGTTTAATACCAAAGCTGGATTTCCACTTGCGTTCATTTTTATCTACTCACTCCGGTCATAAATTATACTAATACTATAATATGATGATTCGGTTACATCATAGAATTTTTTTAATAAATTTTTGCAATAAAGTTATTGCTTCTGGAGATATATTATGCGCATCTTTATCTAGAACATGTGACTCAAAGTTACATTTATTTATTTTTAAATATTCTGTAGCTTTATAATAATCTTTTATAGGAAGAACTTCATCTTGCTCACCATGGGAAATAAAAATTGGTGTCTGTAATAAAGTTTTATTAGTAATTTGTTGATGAGACATTATTCGACCTGAAAGAATAGCTAAGCCAGACAGTTTTTTTTGGAGAAGATTCCCAACTTCAAAGGTCATCATTCCCCCTTGTGAGAATCCCATTAAAATACAATCTTGATAGGTAAGTTTTAACGATTCACAATATTGATCAATAGTCATGATAATTTTTTTAACAGATTCATTAACTTCTTTGTTAATTTGATCAAATTCTTTGGGTCCAGCATCTGCAATGTAAACACCATTTGGATATAAGTCGAACCATTGATATCCCATATAATTGCCCGAGATAACTCCTGGCGCGTTAAGTGATATATAAGCAGCTTGCCATTCTTTTTGATCAATCGGGTGAGCTAAATGCATAAAATTTGCTGCATTATCGCCATACCCATGAAGCATAAAAATTAATTTTTTTGGATTATCATGCCTTGAAAATGAGGGTCCATTTAAAATTTCAGTCATAAATTACTATATGCGACATTTGATAGTTCGTTCAAGAGAAGAATTACACTATATGCTAGTTATGGATGTATTACAGATAATTATGGTTGTATTTATGGTGGGCGCTCTCGGTGCAGTAATAGTGGGCGTCATTGCAATGGCAGTAAACGGTAAACTCAATAAAAATCATAGCAATAAACTTATGCGTCTTCGTGTTTTATTTCAAGCAATTGCTGTCTTAGTTTTTGTCATTATTATTTGGGCATCTAGGAATTAAGCCAAATATACCCCCTAGAAAAAATTTTAATTTTTTAGTATAAGGCATAAAGAGGTTGTTATGGGAATTCATTTTAATCACAAATCTAAAGCGGGAGACCGCAAAATGCAAAAAGAATTAAAACTTAAGCAAAAATCTGAAGAGCGTAAAAAGAAACGTGAAGAACAAGAGCGGCTGAAATTAGAAGAGGAAATGAGACAGTTAGAAGAACTCACAAAACCTGACAAGTAATCTCAAAAAAGCGATTTTTTTATATATTATAATTTTTAGATAATAGGATATTTTTCTAAAATAAACTTTTTAAGAATCGCAAGAGTTTGATCAGCTTCTTCAAGTAACATCATATGTCCACAATTTTTAATTACATGCACTTCACTGCCATTAATGTGATCTGCTAATTTTTTTCCATCCTTCAATCTACACATTCTATCTTTATCTGCTAAAATAGATAATGTAGGTAAATCTAATTTTTTTGCTGCTTCGAAACCATTTGTATAATTTTGACATGCTCTAAAATCAACACCAAGAGTATCCTTAATTTCCTTACTTTGAACAAGCATCGATCCTGTATTTAAATGATATAAGCCTGGAACTGGATGACCTCCAAAATGTCCAGATGGTCCATGAGCAAAATCCATCATCAAATCAACTGCTTTCGGATCACTATTTTCTGCTAGTGCTAATAATTCTGGATTCATCGGAATAGCACCTGCTCCACCCATTAAGCTTAATGTTTTAATTTTATTAGGATACCTAGATGCGCACTCGACAGCGACAAGACATCCTTGAGAATGTCCAACCAAAGATGCCTGATGAAATCCAACAGCATCAATAACATCATTAATCCAGTCAGCCATATCCTCTATAGAAGTTAAACTTTTACCCTCAGACAAACCATGGCCAGGTAAATCAAGAGCTAAAACGCTATATCCATGAAAAGCAAAATATCTAGTTTGTAAAACCCAACACATGTGGGTGAGACCACTGCCGTGAATAAAAATTATCAATGGTTTATTTTTATCAAAAGGTCTTCCTCCCGTAGAAGCAAAGACCTCCTCATTATTTACTTTAAATTTCATTTATTTGCGACTAGCTTTGGTTTTTTTGCAGCTCTAAAACCATCTTCAAAATCATTTTTTATATCCTCTATATCCTCAATACCGACAGACAGCCTAATCATATCTTGAGATAATCCCGCAAATTTTAATGTAGCTTCATCCATTTGTGAATGTGTAGCGGATGCAGGATGAATTACTAATGTTCGAGTATCACCAACGTTAGCTAAATGAGAGGCAAGTTTAACATTATTAATAAAAGCTGTACCAGCTTCTTTTCCTCCTTTAATTCCAAAAGCAATCATCGAACCTTTTCCTTTAGGAAGAATTTTTTTAGCTAGTTCATAATCGGGGTGATCAGGCGCACTAGGATGTGAAACCCATGCAACGCTTTCATGAGCCAATAAATATTCGACCATTTTTTCAGCATTAGCGCAATGTTTTTCCATTCGAACAGATAATGTTTCAATTCCTTGCATAACATTCCAGGCATTTTGTGGACTTAGGCACGGGCCAAAATCCCTCATGCCTTCAGCACGAGCTTTCATAGTAAAAGCAACAGGGCCAAATTCTTCAGCAAAAGATAAACCATGATAACCCTCATATTCTTTTGTAAGAGATGGAAATTTATCATTTTGCATCCAGTTAAATTTTCCTCCTTCAACAATAATGCCAGCCATTGATGAGCCATGTCCTGCCATCCACTTTGTTAAAGAGTGAACAACTATATCTGCGCCAAAATCAAATGGTTTGCATAAATAAGGTGTTTGATATGTACTATCAATCATTAAAGGGATACCCGCGTTATGAGCAATGTCAGCAACCTCAGGCATATTCATGAGTTCATTTCCAGGGTTACCTAATAATTCACCAAATATACATTTTGTATTTTTTTGGATAGCTTTTTGAAAACCTTGAGTATCACGTGGTTTAACAAAAGTTGTATTTATACCAAACTTCGGTAACGTCAAACGAAGTAGATTAGCAGTTCCTCCATATACTTGTGAGGAAGCAACTATATGATCGCCTGACTCACATAAGGTCATGATTGCAAGAAAAATAGCAGCCATTCCTGAAGAAGTTGCTATTGCTGCAGTTCCACCTTCCAAAGCTGCAACTCTTTCTTCAAGCACCCCAACAGTAGGATTAGAAATTCTACTATATATATGACCGCCTCGCTCTAGATTAAATAGTGCTGCCGCGTGATCAACATCATCGAAAAGATAAGATGTTGTTTGGTAGATTGGTACTTGACGAGAGCCAGCGTTTTTATCAGGTTGATAACCAGCATGTAAACTAAGTGTATCAAATTTATAAGTTTTTGGATCCATTAAATCTCCTTTGCTTTCATTCGTAGTTCAAACTTTTGTATTTTGCCTGTAGAGGTTTTGGGTAGCTCACCAAAGACTACATTTTTTGGTCTTTTAAATCCAGCCATATTTTCCTTACAAAACATAATAATTTCTTCTTCAGTAGCAGTTTTTCCAGGAGATAACTCAACAAAAGCACAAGGTGTTTCCCCCCATTTTTCATCTGGTTTCGCCACAACAGCTACTAAGGAAACAGATGGATGTTTTGCCACAACATTTTCTACCTCCACAGAGGAAATATTTTCTCCTCCAGAAATTATAATATCTTTAGAGCGATCTTTTATTTGAATATATCCATCAGGATACACAACGGCTAAATCGCCCGAGTGAAACCAGCCATTACGCATAGATGTTTCAGTGGCTTCTTTATTTTTATAATATCCTTTCATTACTACATTACCACGCATTAAAATTTCACCCATTGTTTTTCCATCTTTTGGAACTGGCGTATATGTTTCTGGATCTGCAACCATTGCTTCTTCTAAATTAGGATAACGCACTCCTTGTCTTGAATTTAAATCTGCTTTTTCACTATTGGATAAATCATTCCATTCTTCATTCCATGCACACTGCAAAACATGTCCGTATGTTTCAGTTAGTCCGTACACATGCATTACCTCAAATCCCAAGTTATCCATTTTTTCTAAAATTGCACTTGTTGGAGGAGCTCCTGCTGTTAGCACATAGATTTTATGATTAATTTCTTTTTTATCTTTTTCATCAGCATTGGCGATTAAATTTAACACGATAGGTGCACCACCAAAATGAGTAACTTTATGCTGATCAATAAGATTGTAAATATCTTTAGCTATTATGTATCGACAACATACTACTTTGGCGTGAATTAATGCTGCTGTCCATGGATATCCCCATCCATTACAATGAAACATTGGGACCGTTGCAAGAAAAGTAAGTTTATTCGTCATGTTCCATGCAGTCACACTGCCTGTTGACATAAGATAAGATCCACGGTGATGATAAACAACACCTTTTGGTTTTCCTGTTGTTCCAGAAGTATAACTTAGGGATATTGCTTGCCATTCATCTTCTGGTAGGGACCAATTAAAATCATCATCTCCTTTTTCTAAGAACTCTTCATAAGTCCAGTCACCTATTTTTTCACCTTCACCCTCTTTAAATATTGCTTGGTCATCATGGATATCGATGATGGGTATTTTTTTTCCATAAAGATCTAAAGCTTTTTTTATTGTAGGTGAAAACTGTGTATCAGTGATTAATATCTTAGCGTCACTATGCTCTAAGATGTAAGCAATTGTCTCAGCATCTAAACGAGTATTAATTGTATTAACAACCCCTCCTGTCATTGGAATAGAATAATGAGCCTCCAATAATTCCGGCGTATTTGCAGCAATAATTGATACAGTACTACCAAGGCCAATACCTTGTTTTGTCAAAGCACTCGCAAACTTGGTGCAGCGATTATATGTTTGAAGCCATGTGTAACCTCTATTTCCATAAACTACTGACTCATAATTTGGATAAATATCTTTCGCACGAGTTATAAAACTTAACGGAGATAGAGGGGTGTAGTTAGCTTTATTTTTATCAAGATCCGTTGAAAATTGATTCATGGAATTTATTATAGCATTAAAAAAATAATTTAAATCTTAAGTGGATCAGATAAATTAATTAAACAAAGGTTTTCCAGTATCGAGTGTGTGTCTGATTCGCTCTTGTGTTGGTTTTTGACTTATTAAATCAATAAAAATTTCTCTTTCAAGATCATATAGGTTTTGCTCTGTTAATATTGTTGATGGCATTGCATCCCCACCACTCAACATGAATCCCAATTTTTTTCCAACTTCAATTCCATGCTCACCAATTACTTTTTTATCCTTTAACTCATATAAAATATCCATCATATCTGACATTACTGATGAACCTGGTAAAGAAAAGGAGGCGCTATCAAGTGATTGATAATTTTCTTTATTTAAAAAAATAATTTTATCTGCCTCTTCTATTAAGCGGTCTTTGCTCATTACCATAACATCTCTATCTCCTAAAAACTGTTGCACTTTAGCTTTAATAGGTGAGTCAGCAGTAGTTGCATATCCTATTAAATTAAAAACTTTTAACGATAAAAGTTTAGGATCGTTTTTAATATCAGAATGATTTGCCCATCGTCTTAACATTTCTTTACAGCCACCTCCTGCAGGTATGAGACCAACGAGTGATTCTACTAAACCAAGAACAGAGTTCGAATGTGCAGCAATAAAACTAGTTTGTGAAATGACTTCATATCCTCCTCCTATAGCTAATCCTGAAGGACAAGATACAACGGGAAATTTTGCATGTTGGAGCTGGTAAAGTGATTGCTGAAAATTATTGAGAAAAATATCAATATCTTTGAATTTTTTGTTTACTGCTCTATCATAGAAATAATTTAAATTTACACCTGCAGAGAATTGCATAGCATCATTAGCAATAACGATTCCATCATACTTCTCATTACACAAATCATATGCTTTCATTAAACAGTCATTGGTTAGTCCATCGAGAGCATTTGCCTTAGTATGAAACTCAACACAAATAAATTTTGATTTTCCAGACATTTCCCAAATAGAAGCTGAGGTATTCGTATAAATTGGTTTTGAGAATTTTTTTATATCTGATAGTGAAATAACACCATTTGGTCTTTGCATCGGCATATAAAAGTGTTGTGGATGAAAATATTCTAAAACATTATCGGTAGTCTTAAATAACGAATTTTTTTGATCGATGAGCTGTTTAATAAAAGAAGGAATTTCTTCATCTTGGTTAAGTTTTGAAACAAAATTTTCTATTCCAATCTCATTGAGTATCTCAAAGGGACCTTTTGACCAGTTAAAGCCACATTTCATTGCGTCATCTATGTCATTAAAGTTTTCAGTCACATCTGGAACTAAACTTGATGCGTATAGAATAGTTTTTTTCATAATGGACCAGCCATAATTTCCATACACGTCTTCTCGCTCTATCACAGTCTTTACATCCATTACATCAGGCAAGCCTAAATCTACTTTTTTAGATTCATGATAAGTATTATCTTTGTAATTAAGTGACTCTAAGATTTTTATATCAGAAGACTTATTCATTCGGAAAAAACCACCTTTTCCTTTTCTACCAGTATATCCATCTGAAATAAGTTGATTAATAATTGGCAATTCTTTCCCTACCTTATGAAAAGGATCGCTTGATGGTAGTTCTGAAATAAAACTTTTTAAAACATCAGCCATCAAATCAATACCAATTAAATCATATAATCCAAATATTCCTGTTTTAGGAATACCAAGAGGCCTGCCAAAAACAGCGTCAGCTTCTTCGACTGAAAGTCCAAGACGAAAAGCTTCAGTCATTGCCACTTGCATTGCATAAACGCCTACACGATTTCCTAAAAATCCCGGAGAGTCATTACAGACGACAACAGTTTTTCCTAAAATCTTATCACCAAAAATAACAAGGTCATTTATTTTTTCTTTATCATTTTGTGATCCAATAACTAATTCAAGTAATCGCATAAAGCGAACTGGATTAAAAAAATGTGTAATACAAAAAACCTCTTTCATTTCTTTCGACATATCTTCAGTTAACACCTTCAAAGGAATAGAAGATGTATTGGATGAAACCAAAGCTCCAGGTTTTCGAAGTGCATCAATTTGTGAATAGAGTGTTTTTTTAATATCAATTCTTTCAACAACAGCCTCCACAACCCAATCTGCATCTTTTAATGTCTCCATATCATTTTCAATACTTCCAGGAATAATATGATTGAGATTGTTTTCTTCCATCAATAGAGGCGGTCTTGATTTTTTTATTCGCTCACATGCTTTAGTGGCAATCTCAGTGGTTAGATCAAGTAGATGAACTTGCAAACCCGCATTTGCCACTTGGGCAGCAATTCCACTACCCATGGTTCCAGACCCTATAACAACAACTTTTGATATTTTCATTTTTTAAGAGGTTATATAGATAATTTAACAAATCTCATCAAAAGAAACACAAAAAAATAACGTATTTGAGTGAAAAATATTGTAAATAGCTTTATAGGCGCACGCGATGAAAAAAAATCCGTCAAGAAATATGCATTTAAAGAACGGTCCTTCGAAGTTATTAGAATCTATTAATAACTCGATAGATATTGATCAAAGAATGTACAGAGAGGACATTGAGGGCTCAATCGCACATGCCACAATGCTTGGTAAACAAAATATTATATCAAAAAAAGATCAAACAAAAATTGTTAATGGCCTTAAAGTCATTTTACAAAATATTAATTCTGGTAAAATTCATTTTAAAAGTGAGCTTGAGGATATTCATATGAATATTGAATCTTTGCTCTTCAAACAAATTGGAAAAACTGCAGGAAAATTACATACTGCTAGATCACGTAATGATCAGGTTGTTACCGACTTTAAACTTTGGATAAGAAATAATAGTATCAATCTTGATAAGCACGTTCAAAACTTACAAAAAAGTCTTATTGATGTTGCTAAGAAAAATACTGTTACTGTAATGCCTGGCTATACACATCTTCAGGTTGCACAACCCATATCGTTAGCTCATCACTGTCTCGCATATGTTGAAATGATGGGTCGAGATAGATCAAGATTAAAAGATTGTATAGAAAGGTTAAATGAAAATCCCCTTGGCTCTGGAGCTTTAGCAGGAACATCATTCCCTATTGACAGAAATTTAACATCCAAATTATTGAAATTTTCTAAACCAACAGCTAATGCATTAGATAGTGTATCTGATAGAGATTTTGCTGTTGAATTTTTATTTGTGATATCACTTATAAGCACACATTTGTCTAGAATGGCTGATGAAATTATTCTTTGGTCTAATCAACAATTTAATTTTATAAACTTACCAGATGAATTAGCAACTGGTAGTTCTATCATGCCTCAGAAAAAAAATCCTGATGGGGCTGAATTAGTGCGAGGAAAAGCTAGTGGTATTATTGGTAACTTGATTGGATTACTGGTTATACTAAAAGGCCTTCCATTAGCTTACAGTAAAGATCTTCAGGATGACAAAAAAATAGTTTTTTCAGCATTTGATGATGTTTGCCTAACATTAGAAGTGATGACAGAAATATGGTCTAAGATTAGTTTTAATAGAGATATTATGGCTGATGCAGTTAATAATTCTAATGCTACATCTACAGATTTTGCAAATTGGTTAGTACAACATCTGGAATTATCCTTTAGAGAAGCTTATCAATTGACTGGTAAAATTGTAGCGCACGCTAATAAAAACAATAAAAAACTGGATCAATTGAGTTTAGAAGAACTTCAACAATTTAATAAAAAAATTACAAAAGATGCTCAAAAAACTCTTTCTATAAATGAAAGTATAAAAAATAAAAAAAGTTTTGGTGGAACATCACCACAAAGGGTTAAACAATCAATTAAATATGCTATAAAAAAATATCTGTAATGAAAAATTTTTTATATATTTTATTTATTTCATTTTTTCTCTTTAGTTGTGGGAAGGTGGGCCCTTTGAGTCTCCCTGAAGATCAATTGGATAAATCTGTTATTAGCTATCCTTGTGATGAAGCTTGTATGGAGAGATTTGAAGCTGAGAAAGAAAGACAGCAATCAGTCATTATTCAAACGGAATAAAATGATTCATTACAATAAAAGCAGACCCTTTATTGAGGGTGTATCGTTAGAAAATATAGCTAAAGCTCAGACAACACCCTTTTATGTTTATTCTCAAACTAAAATTACCAATACATTTAAACAATTAAAAAATAGTTTAGACTCTGAAATATTTTATGCTGTTAAGGCAAATTCTAATCAATCTATCATCAAACTCATGGCTTCTTTAGGAGCCGGGGCTGATGTTGTATCAGTTGGTGAGTTAGAAAGAGCAATACTAGCAGGTGTAGAACCTCAAAAAATAATTTTTGAAGGTATAGGGAAAACCAAACAAGATATAGCATTTGCCATAGAAAAAAATATTCGTCTCATAAACATTGAGTCAATAGATGAATTAGAGAGAGTTAATGAAGTTGCTCTTCATTTAAATAAAAAAATTAATATTGGTATAAGATTAAATCCTAACATAGATGGTCAAACGCTCGATAAGATATCTACAGGGAAAAAAACAGACAAATTTGGAATAGATACAGACAAACTAAATGAATTATTTCAAGTTCTAGAAGTTTCTAAAAATGTTAATCTTATTGGTATCAGTTGTCATGTTGGAAGTCAGATATTTAATATAAATGTATTTGCTGAAATTTTTGTAAAAATGAAAGCTAATGCCCAAATATTTTTAGATAAAGAATATAACATTAAGCATGTTGATTTAGGGGGAGGTCTTGGAGTGACCTATTCCCAAGATCAAAAAATACTTAATTTAGAACTCTTTAAAAACGAAATGAATAAATGTTTTGTTGATGTACCTTATAAATTATCTTTTGAGCCTGGAAGATACCTTGTTGCAAATGCAGGTATTCTAGTAACAACTGTAATCACAATTAAAAATAATGGTGGAATAAATTATTTAATAACAGACGCTGGTATGCATACATTAATACGCCCAGCTCTCTATAAAGCACACCATGAAATAGAGTCAGTAAGCGGAAATACAGAGAAACCAACAGATTATACTATTGCTGGACCAATATGTGAGAGTTCTGATATTTTTGGAAAAAATATTAATTTACCACAACAACAAATTGGCAATCTACTTATTATAAAAGATACTGGTGCATATGGAAAAGTCATGGCGTCTAATTATAATTCAAGAGGCTTGCCAAAAGAAATACTCGTAAAGGATAATAACTTTTTTGTTATTCACAAACCTTTGAGTATAAAAGAGTATATTGATCAGGACCGTATTCCTGATTGGCTAGTTTAATTTAAAATTTGATAAATAATTTTTGCTAAATCATCAATGATTAATTTTAAATTGAAAAAAAATTCATTAATATAAAAACTTATTAAAACAAAAATATTTGTTCCATAAGATCTTAAAGTCCAAAATAAAAAAATCACCATTACCAAGAAAAAAATTACTAAAAAAGTATTTATAAAACTTACCTTTTGTTCTCTGACTACTGTACTTGGTAAATTTTTTATCTCTTTAGGTGGTAAATTAATTTCATTATTTCGACTTTTTTCTTCTTTTACCAAAGGTTTTTCTAGGGACGTTTTTGGCACTGAAGAAGATAGTAAATCTTCTCCTTTTAATGGTTCTTGAAACCAGCGATGATTACAGTTTGCGCACTCAACCATTCTTCCATCAGGTTTTAAATCTGCAGAATTTACAATATATTTATAGTCACAATCTGAGCATTGAATGAACATAATCTATATATAGAGTAGAGAGGTTAGTATATAAAACAAAATTTATAGTATGTTATTATTAACTATTATCTTTTATGGTGCTTTAGCATCTTGGACAATTTTAATGGGCTTTTTAAGCCTTCCATTTTTATTTTTGCCAAGTACATATATCGCTTTACCTGCTAAAATTTGGATCAAGGGTATTTTTATTAGTTTACGATATATATGTGGAGTTACTCATGAAATGAGAGGACTTGCTAACCTCTCAGATGAGCCAGTAATTATTGTTTCTAAGCATCAATCTGCTTTTGAAACGTTTGCTCTTTATTACTATCTTAAAAAAAGTTTTTTTATTCATAAAAAACAACTCTTTTATATTCCTATATTTGGTCAATATTTAATGAAGCATAATATGGTGTCTATTGATAGAGCGGGTCAAGCATCTACCATGCGTAAAATGATTACTGATGTTAAAAAAAAATTAGATAGCGGCTCTACAATTATTATTTTTCCTGAAGGGACAAGAAAAAAACCTGGTGCAAAAGCTGATTACAAAACTGGATTTATAGGAATTTATAATACCTCAAAAAGAAAACTTCAGCCGGTAGCTCTTAATTCAGGATTATTTTGGCAAAAGGGATTTAAGATAATTAAGCGAGGACATATTATTATAGAATTTTTGCCTCAAATAGATATCGGTCTTGATAAAAAAGAGGTTCTAAATAAGGTAGAAAGCTCTGTTGAGTCAGCAACCAATAAATTATTGAATTAATTTTTTTTCTCTGTTGGATCAAAATTCCCTGCTTGACCAATATCTTCAATTTCTTTACGAATTTTTTTCGATTGATTAAATTTATTTTCTAAAAATTCTAAGTCACCATTTCTTATTGCTTTTTGATACGTCGATAAATCTTCGCTAAATCTTCCAAGCATTTCTAGAACTGCATCTTTATTTTTATTATACACATCTCTCCACATAATGGGATCGCTTCCAGCTAATCGCGTAAAATCTCTAAAGCCTGCAGCAGAGTATTTGATTACTTCATCACGCATATGAGACTCTAGCTCAGTCGCAGTTCCAACAACAGAGAAGGCTATGAGCTGAGGAATATGTGATGTCATTGCCAAGACACGGTCATGTCTATCAGCATCCATAAGTTCAACTGTCATCCCAATTGATTTCCACATTTCACTAATAGAAGAAGTAGCAGCATCATTTGTTTCATAGGGAGTTAAAATACAATATCTATTGTCAAATAATTTACTGAAACCATATTCTGGACCGCTTTTTTCTAATCCTGCTATTGGATGTGAGGGCACAAAAGTCATATTATTATTTGTAACACTATTTTTGAAGTCACTTATGGTACTCATTTTTGTTGAGCCAACATCCGTTATTAGAGTTGGTAAAGAAATAAAATCTGATAAAGAAGAAAAAATATTTTTATATGCACTTAAAGGCGTGCAAATAATTATAAGATCAAATTGAAGATCAAAATTTTTTAAGTTTGTTTCTCCTTGAACTAAAAGATTTAAATCATGGCATTTTTTTATAATTTTATCATCGGAATCAAATCCATATACACTGTTTGCAACATGGTTCTCTACTAGTGCGCGGGCAATAGATGATCCAATTAAACCCATTCCTATTATTAACACTGAATTATATTTTTTTGTCATTATGATATTTTTTTAAGTGATTCTATTGTAGCAGTCATTTCCTCTTGTGTTCCAATTGTTATTCGAAGACAATTAGGTAATCCGTAACTATCTAATTGACGGACAATTATTCCCTCATTTGTTAAATGTGCATAGATTTCTTTGGCTTTTTTTTCAGATGATTGAATAAAAGAAAAATTCCCTTCTGAGGGCCCACAATTTATATCCATCTTTTTTAACTCATCCTCAAACCATTTTTTTACTTTGTGATTATTATCAACAACCTCTTTTAAATATTGCTTATCTTCTAGGGCAAGCATTGCAATTTCCTGCGATATAGTTTGTGTATTAAATGGTCCTTTAACTCTATTTAAAATATTTGCGATCTTTTCACTTGAGTAACACCAACCGATTCTCAATGCAGCAAGGCCATAAACTTTTGAAAAAGTTCTTGTCATGATAATATTTTCAAACTCTTCAGTTAAAGAAAATCCACTATCATAATCGTCTTTTATTACATACTCTGCGTAGGCACCATCAAGAACGACTACGATATGTTTAGGAAGTTTATTTAAAAGATTAACTATTTCAGTTCGTGATAAATACGTACCAGTAGGATTGTTTGGGTTAGCTAAATAAATAATTTTTGTTGAAGGTGTGATTTGTTGTAAAATAGAATCTACATCAATTGTATAGTTTGTATTCTCTTCAATAAGTTTTGATGTTGCTCCAACTATTTTTGTTATAATTGAATACATCTCAAATCCATGTTTTGCGTGAATTATTTCATCTCCGTCCTGACAAAATGCTAAAGCTGCAAAAAGTAATGTTTCATCAGAGCCACAACCAAGAATTATTCGGTTAACATCTAAATTGTGAGTAATTGCAATTTTTTCTCTGAGCTCAATTCCATCAATACTTGGATAACGATGTGAATTAAGAAGAGTTTCAGATTTATTTATATGATCTAAGACCTTAGGTGAAGGGCCATAAGAATTTTCATTAGAAGACAATTTGATAATATTATCTTTACCTGTTACTGAAGACTTTCCACCTTTATAAATATTTATAGAATTTATAGTTCTCTTCGTGGTTATTAGTGAGCTATTGTTTTCTTGTAATTTAGTTGATGCTTGAAATATTTCTCGCCAAATTCTAACGATAGAGTCCTTAGAATATTTTGTTTTTGAATTTTGTAGTAACCTATCAAGTACTTTCTGCTCTCTTTGAGTATCAACTATATCAGTCTTTGATTTCTTTTGTTCACCAATTTCTATAACAATTTCAGCTCTTTGTTTAAGTAGATCCAATATTTTATCATCTAGTGAATTAATATCGTCTCTTAATGTTTCTAGTTTTTTATTATCCATATTGTTGTGGGTGTCTTTACAAACTATATGACAATAAATCAAAATAAACAGTAATTTCTTGATCAAAATTAACAATTATTGACAAAAAACTTATATAAATTAAATACCCTTTAACACCGATTTGTAACTGCTTGCGGGTGTGTATCTGAACAGCTAAAGCGTGATACTCTCCGTAACTAGTAAAATATTAAATCGGTAAAAAGATTATGAGTAATATTGATATAAAAAAAGATAAAGAGCTTGATTGCAGCATTGCAGAATTTGCAAATGCCAATTTTAAACTTGAATCAGGCTTGATATTAGAGAGTTTTAAAATAGCTTTTAAAACATTTGGATCACTTAATAAAAATCAATCAAACGCTATTTTAATATGTCATGCGTTAACAGGTGATCAATATGTTACAGGATTTAATCCAATAACTGAAAGAGATGGTTGGTGGTCGAGAATGGTAGGCCCTGATAAACCTATCGATACAAATAAATATTTTGTGATCTGCTCAAATGTACTTGGTGGATGCTCAGGTTCTACAGGGCCAAAACAAAGAAAAGATAACGAAGATATTATTTATGGAGGAAGCTTTCCATCTATCACTATTAAAGATATGGTTGGTGCTCAAGTAAAACTAATTGATGCATTAAAAATAGATAAATTATTTAGTGTAGTTGGTGGTTCAATGGGAGCGATGCAAGCGTTACAATGGTCAACTGATTTTCCAAATAGAATACAAACCATTGTTCATATTGCAGGTGCTCTTAAACACTCTGCGCAAAATATCGCCTTTCATGAAGTTGGCAGACAAGCCATAATGAATGACCCTAACTGGCATGAAGGTAATTATTTTGAAAAAGAATCTATCCCAGAAAGAGGATTGTCAGTCGCAAGAATGATAGCACATATTACATACTTATCAGAAGATGCAATGCATAGAAAATTTGGAAGAAAGCTTCAATCAAGAGATATTATATCTTTTGGCTTTGATGCTGATTTTCAAATCGAAAGCTATTTACGTCATCAAGGCAGATCTTTTGTTGAGAGATTTGATGCAAATTCATATTTATATCTAACAAGAGCAATGGATTATTTTGATCATTCTGAAACCTATCGCAAAACACTAGAATTTATAAATAATGAAAATGATAACATTAAGTATCTAATTATATCATTCACTTCTGATTGGTTATTTCCCACAAGAGAAAATAAAGAAATAGTTGAAACTTTAAATAACTTATCACGTAATGTGAGCTTTCTTGAAATAGAGACGGATAAAGGGCATGATAGTTTTCTATTAGAAGAACCTGATCTTGATATTGCCATGAAAGGTTTTTTAGAGAGTAATTATGGAAAAACCAATGAATAGCATCAGAAGCATAAGAAAAGATTGGGATTTAATAGAATCTTTAATAAGTGAAAGATCAAGAGTTTTGGATGTGGGCTGTGGTGAAGGAGATCTCATTCAGCAACTCAAGAAAAATTTACATGCAAATGTTCACGGTGTTGAAAAAGATCAGGGGTTGGCCTTAAAAGCGATTGCTAAAGGATTAAATATTACGCACGGTGATGCAGAAAAAGACTTATTTCAATATGCAAATCAAAGTTTTGATTATGTTATTCTTAGTCAAACTTTACAGGCAATGATTGAGCCAAAAAAAATATTAACAGAATTATTAAGGATTGGATCTAAAGCCATTGTATCTTTTCCTAATTTTGGACATTGGAAAATTAGATTACAGTTATTATTATTGGGGAAGATGCCAATAACAGAAGGTCTTCCCTACTCATGGTATGATACTCCTAACATTCATTTTTTTACCTTAAAAGATTTTGAAAATTTATGTAAAGAAATGAATATAGTCATAGAGAGCAGTATTGGTCTTACTAGTAAGGGCAAACAGTTTTCGCTTAATAACACATTTCTTCCTACAAACATCATAACTCATGAAGCAATTTTTTTACTTAGTTATAAAAACTTTGAACCTATAAAAATAAAAACCACAAATAAAATGTTTGCAAAAAACTCTGCTATTATCAATTAATGACTGTATCTGTAGAAATAATCAATCAACTTAATGATAATTACTCCTACTTAATTTCTAGCAAAGAGAATAATTCTAGTATCATTATAGACCCTGCAGAAGCAGATAAAATATTGGATATATTAAAAAAGAAGAAACTTATCCTAGATTATATTTTTATTACTCATCATCATAGCGATCATACATCAGGAGTGATTGATTTAGTTAAAAGATACCCAGAAGTAAAAGTGTTTTCACCCTCAAAGATAAGTTCTATTTCAGTTGATATAATATCTGGGGGCAATAATATTGCAACAAACTTAAATAAGTTTGAAATTATTTATACTCCTGGGCATACTCTTGATCATATTGTTTTGTGTGATCATAAAAATAATTTGCTGTTTGTTGGTGATGTTCTTTTTCGACTAGGCTGTGGGCGTGTATTTGAAGGTACTTTAGAACAAATGCAAAACTCACTACATGAACTTTCCAATTTACCAGATAGGATGTTGGTTTATTGTGGTCATGAATATACTTTAAATAATTTAAAATTTTTAGAACATATATTTAAAAAAAACAAAATTTTAGAGAGTGTAAAAAATGAT
>JAQBWI010000140.1 GCA_027625355.1 Pseudomonadota bacterium | reverse complement strand
AAATTATAATATTAATGTAGATGAAGATGCCATTATTAAGCATAATATTTTTCAAAATTTTGCTAATTCAAACAAACTTTATTTAACTTCAAATACAGTTTGCAAAAAAAATTCATCATACAGTCAAAATACTTATAATTTCTCTGATGGTTTTGTGAGAAATTTCCATCATGTTAAGTTAAATGGAGAATTTTCAAAGGCATCATTAAAAGGTTGTTTTTTTCTAAAAGATAAAAATATATGTTCTAATAAAACTAACATTAAACATAATGCAGAAAATTGTATTAGTGATCAAACATATAAAGGTATTTTAAATAATCATTCAAAGGCAAGCTATTATAGCAATACTTTTGTTTCTGAAAATGCACAAAAGACTGAGGGATATCAATTAAGTAAAGGAATTTTGTTAACTGATAATTGTTCTTTTTTCTCAAAACCTGAACTAAGAATTTTTACAGATGATGTAAAATGCTCTCATGGCTCTACAATTGGACCTGTTGATGAAAGTGCTTTATATTATTTGCGTTCACGAGGTATTAGTAAAAACGAAGCTATGAAAATGATTATTTCATCTTTTATTGAGGAAGATTTGCAAAACCTAGATAAAAATAATGCTCAAAAAATAAGTAATAATTTATCACAATATTTAAACAGCTTAGTAAATGATTGAAGATTTAAAAAAAAGATTCCCTGTTTTTTCTAAAAATCCTAATTTGGTTTTTTTTGATACTGCTGCTTCTGCATTAAAAGTTGATAGTATGATTAAAGCAGTTACTGATTGTTATTCATATGATTATGCTAACATTCACAGAGGAATATATGAATTAAGTTCCAAGCTAACAAAACGATATGAGGATGCAAGGTTAGCAGTTAGTAAATTTATTAATTCTCCATCCTCTGAAAATATAATTTTTACAAAAAGTGCAACAGAAGGAATTAATTTGGTGGCCTCTTGTCTATCAGAGAATTACTTTAATGATGGAGATGAAGTATTATTAACTTCATTGGAGCACCATGCTAATTTAGTACCATGGCATTTAGTATCAAAAAAAATAAAAATCATTACTGCTAAAATAAAATCTACTGGTGAATTGGATTATAATGATTTGTTAGAAAAAATTAATTCTAAAACAAAGCTTATAGCCGTTACGCACATGTCAAATGTAACCGGCTCCATAACTAACTTTGATGAAATTAAAATTAAAGCTAACAAATATAATGTACCAATATTAATAGATGGATGCCAGTATGTTCCGCACAAAAAACTTGATATTCAAGAACTCGACCCTGATTTTTATGTTTTTTCTGCTCATAAACTTTATGGCCCTTCAGGGCTTGGAATACTTTACATGAAAAGTAAATGGATTGATAGACTAGGACCATACCAAGGTGGTGGCTCAATGATAAAAAACGTAGACACTGACTCCAGCACATACCTCGATGGTTTTCAGAAGTTTGAGGCAGGTACGCCACCAATAGCTGAAGTTATTGGCTTATCTTCATCCTTAGATTTTATAAATGAAGTTGGCATTGATAAAATTTATGAATACGAAAACCAGCTTACTCAATACGCCTATAATCAAATGATAAAGATTAATGATATTAAAGTTTATGGTGATTTTAGCAATCAAACTTCTATTATCTCATTTAACGTTGATGGGGTGCATTTCAATGATCTTGCCATGCTATTAGATAAAAAAAACATTGCTATCAGAACAGGTCATCATTGCGCTCAACCATTCATGAAACATTTTAAAATATCAGGAAATGCCAGAATGTCTGTTGGAGTTTATAATACAAAAGATGACATAGACTACTTTATAAGCTCAATAGATGAGGCAAAAGAAATTTTACAGTCATGACAGAAAAAAAATTAGAAGATTTTTTACCAAATAAAAATGGAATTTACTTTAAAGAGTTTGAGTTTGATAAAGTAGTAAAATTGATTACCAAAAAAGATATTATCAAATGCATTAAAACTGTTATGGATCCTGAAATACCAGTAAATTTGTATGACCTAGGTTTAATATATTCAATAAACAATACTAATAACAACATAGTAATAGAAATGACCTTAACTAATCCAAATTGCCCAGTAGCTGGTCAAATGCCTGAAAGTGTTGCCAAATCAATTGAGCAAATAAATGGTTTAAGGTCAATTGAAGTAAAATTAGTTTGGAAGCCCACTTGGAGCAAGGATTTAATGTCTGAAGATGCAAAACTTGCTTTAGATATTTTTTAAAATATTGTATATTGTAAGTTATGAGCAATATCTTAACTGTAACAGATCAAGCTTCTATTCAATTAAAAAAAATAATTCAGTCTGCCCCTTCAGATACTGTCGGTATTCTTTTAGGTATTGATAAAAGTGGATGTAATGGTCATTCTTACAAGTTAGATTTTGCAAAAAAAAATGAAGTAGAAAATCTTGAATACGTTGAACAAAATAATATTAAAGTTTTCATTGACCCAAAAGCAACAATGTTTTTAATTGGAAGTGAAATGGATTATTCATCTGATAAGTTATCATCTAGATTTGTATTTAAAAACCCTAATGAAAAAAGTACATGTGGATGTGGTGAATCATTTAGTATATAATTTAAATTAAAGGCGGAGTAGCTCAGTTGGTTAGAGCGCACGACTCATATTCGTGAAGTCGGGGGTTCAAATCCCTCCTCCGCTACCATAAAATGAAGTAAAACATTTTTTAATAGTAAGTTAAGTATACTCGCATCAGTTTTATATGTG
>JAQBWI010000010.1 GCA_027625355.1 Pseudomonadota bacterium | reverse complement strand
ATAGAGAAATTAAAAGACCGATAGCTAAATCAGACATGTCATTTGTTAATATGTCTGGAGTGTTTGTAACTTGAATTCTATTTTTGTTACAATAATCAACATCTACACCATCATAGCCAACACCAAAAACAGAAACAATTTTTAAATTTTTAAATTTTTTTAAAAAATGTTTATTTGTTTTAAATCCTCCTGTAACTATAACTGCCTCATGTTCCAGTGAGTTGTTTTTAGTTTTAATTTTCCATAAGCAATCTACATTAAATTTGAGTTTGTAAACTTTTTCAAATGGCTGAATTAATTTATCTGCAATAAGAATTTTTTTCTTCATAAGTATAAGAAATTAAGCAGTAATTAACTTTCTATCATGTAATGGTATCTCTTTCACAGGCAAATGTATAATTGCAGAAAAAGCACCAACTCCAATTCCTACCCACCACACTAAATCATAGCTTCCATAAATATCATAGAATAAACCACCCAACCAAACCCCTACAAAAGAACCAATCTGATGAGATAAAAAAACGATGCCATATAGAGTTCCCATAAACTTAAGCCCATAAATATAACCAATTATTCCAGATGTAAGAGGGACTGTCGCAAGCCATAAAGATCCCATCACGATAGAAAAAACTACAACAGATGTTGGTGTTATAGGAAGCATAATGAATGCAATTGCCGCTATTGTCCGGCCAGTATAAATAATCGATAATAAATATTTTTTTGTAAAATGCTTACCCATAGCCCCTGCTGCTATTGATCCCACAATATTAAATAGACCAATTAACGCAATAGAAAGTGCGCCTAGTGATGCGACTGAGTTACAAACAACACTTATTAAGCTACCCTGAATAATTGGGCTGCTGGCCTCAGCAATAAAAGCAGGGAAATGCGCAGTAATAAAAGCCAGTTGAAATCCACAGGAAAAGAAACCAAGAAATAACATTATGTAAGTTGGATCTTTAAAAGCATCTTTTAGAGCGTCACTTAAATTCTCTTCCACTTCTTTTTTTGTAATCTTTGGTGTGGATTTTAAAAGTGGCACTATAACAATTGTTAGTATGCTTATGATTGCAAAAACAACAAAAACTGATGACCACGGAATTATACTTAAAAGCAATGCTGCAAATGGTGGACCAACGACTTGACCAGCTGAACCAGCTGCTGTTGTAATGCCTAGAGCAAGGGATCTTTTTTCTGCAGAAGCAGTTCTTCCGACAACAGCTAAAATTGGACCAAAACCACTACCAGCAATGCCAAAGCCAATTAAAATATTTAAAAACTGATGCGCTTCTGGAGAAGATGCAGTACTGCTTATGAATATACCTAATGCATATAGAATTAATCCAATAGTTATTGCCTTTCTATCTCCAAATTTTTCAGCAAAAGCACTAAAGATTGGCGTTCCAATTCCCCAGGCTAAATTTTGAATTGCAATTGCCATTGAAAACTCTGATCTAGCCCATAGGAATTGTTCAGCAATTGGTATTTGAAATAAACCAAAGGTTGATCGAATAGCAAAACTAATTAATAAAATTAAACTTCCTCCTATAAGTACAGGAGTAAATATAGTCGGGTTAATATTTTTGCTCATATAATATTAAGGGTATTAACAGTAGAAGAAAACGTAATCTATAAAAAACTAGACTCTTTGAACTACGTGTTGTTTTTCTTCTTCCTTTTCAGGAATGACATAAGCGACTGCGCAATGATCTGTGCAATAAGGTTTATCTTCAAACCTATCTTTGCCACAAAATTTAAAGTCAGATTCATCAGGGTGACCTTCTGGCCATTCACACCCTCTTTTCGTTTGGCTTGTAAAAAAATTTTTAACAGCAGGTTGAAAAGTATGTGGTTTAGTTGTTTCTATAGGTTCTTCTTTTGAAGCTTCAAATTTTAATGTTGGAACAATTGGTGATCTTGCTTTTTTTCTATCTGGCTTAACAGCCGTTCTTCTAATTGGAGAAGGTCGTCTTTCTAATCCAGTTCTATGAGCTTTACCCACAACTGCATTTTTTGTAAAACCAAGTAACTTGCCAATTTGAGCAGTTGGTAAACCTTGATCCCACAACTCTTTTAATTTAGCAACATTATTTTCATTCCAAGACATTATTAATCCTTATTAGCTATCTACATATAGTAGTATACATATACTGCATTATACTAAATATGTTGGCATATAAACAAAAAACTAGGATTTTTTTTAAAAAAGCACTAAAAACAGTGAATTTTATGTATAAAATTTAACCAACATGAAAAATTTAAAAAACCATAATATAAAAAATAAAAAAATATTATTCAGAGCTGATTTAAATGTCCCTGTTGTCAATGGCATAATTACTGATACTTCACGTATAAAAGCAATTAAATCATCAATAGAAATATTAACTTCGAATAAGAATAAAATTTTTCTGTTAGCTCATTTTGGTCGACCAAATGGAGAATTTATTGAAAAATATTCACTAAATTTTATTCTTTCCTCTTTAAAAGATATACTAAATTTAGATAAAATTTATTTTTTAGAAAAGTTTGATCAGGAATCAGTTGAGAAAAAAATTAATGAGATGCAACTTGGTAATTTATGCCTAGTAGAAAATATTAGATTCTTAAAAGAAGAGGAGAAAATTGATTTAAATTTTGCAAACAAAATGAGTAGTTTATTTGACGTATATGTAAATGATGCTTTTTCTGCATCTCATAGGAATCATACATCAATCACTGGTTTTCCAAAATTTCTTCCAGCTTTAGCTGGTAATCATATGATTAAGGAAATTGATTCTATCAATTCTTTTTTAGATAATGCGAAAAAACCAAATATGGCTATTGTTGGAGGCTCGAAAATTTCAACAAAAATTAAGTTGTTAAACAATTTAATAGAACAATTTAGTTCAGTTGTTATTGGGGGTGCTATGGCTAATACTTTTTTACTAGCTAATAATTATAATCTTGGAAAATCTTTAGTTGAAAAAAATTTAATTCAAGAAGCAAATAATATTCAGTTAAAAGCAAAAAAATTAAATTGTGAATTAATACTACCTATAGATGTTGTCTGTGGAAAAAATATTCATGACACAAATCCGGTTCATCGTAAAATTAATGAAATTTTACCAGAAGAAATGGTTTTGGATATAGGTGATGAATCAACACAGCTTATTAAAAATAAAATTATAAATTCTAAAATGATTTTGTGGAACGGCCCTGTTGGTGCATTTGAATTTAAACCATATGATAAAGCAACAAACGCAATTGCTAATGTTATCAAGTTAAATGCAAAAAAACTAAATATCAACACTCTTGCAGGGGGAGGAGATACTCTTTCAGCTATAAAAAATACACATGCTGAAGATGGTTTCAGTTATATTTCAAATGCAGGAGGGGCTTTTTTAGAGTGGTTAGAAGGCAATGAGTCGCCAGGAGTGAAAAGCTTAAAAGAAAATAATCTTTCTTAATCTTCAATTTGATATTTTTTAATTAAAGGAAATTGCGTCATAGTAAAAATAAAAGTTATTGGCAGTATTCCAAAAACTTTAAAATTCACCCAAATGTCAGTTGATTGAGTCCTCCATACAACTTCATTTAAAATTGCTAGAGCGATAAAAAAGCCAATCCAACGCTGTGTTAGTATTTTCCATCCTTCTTCTTCAAGTTTAAGTGCCGCTCCAAGTAGATATTTTAAAAGAGGTTTATTTATTAATATGCCTCCATAAAGAATAACTGCAAAGAGGAGGTTAATAATTGTTGGTTTCATTTTAAAAAATACATCGTTATCAAAATAAATTGTTAAACCACCAAATAATAAAACAATTCCTGCACCAACAGTCGGCATAATAGGAATTTTTTTTTCAAGAATATAAGAGAATAAAACTGCAATTACGGTCGCTACCATAAATGGTAGAATAGAAGCTTGAAGTCCGCTTCTTGTATAGAAGATAAAAAATACTGCTAAGGGGCCTATATCTATTAAAAGTTTATATAAAGACTTCATATTATTCTTCCAAATTTAGTATTGATCTTGCATAATTTTTTGCACTAAAGACTGAAAGATCTTCAGATTTTTCTCCAAGACCAACATAGCTTATAGGTATTTCATATTTATTTGCAATTGAAATTAAGGCTCCACCTTTTGCAGTACCATCTAATTTTGTAATAATAATACTTGATACGTTTAATTCTTTTCCAAAAATCTCTACTTGCTTGATCATATTTGATCCATTGGTTCCGTCTAAAACTAAAACTGTTTCAATAATAGTTTCAGCATTAATCTTAGAGACTACATTTTTGAGTTTTACTAATTGATTAACCAAATTTGCATTATTGGATAACCTTCCTGCTGTATCAATGATTAAATAATCGTAATTTTCTTTATTAAATTTTTCAGTTGCCTGAAAAGCAACACTGGCAGGATCTTGATTAGCATTTCCAGAAAAAAAATCATTATGATTTTTATGTGCCCAATCTTTCAACTGCTCTATTGCTGCGGCTCTAAATGTATCACAAGCTGCAATTAACACTTTTTTCTCATTAGGAATTTTATTAGCAATTTTACCTATAGTTGTTGTTTTACCACTTCCATTTACACCAACAAAAATAAATATTTTTTGATTTTTATTATTTTCTTCTAATATGTTTCCTTCTCTTGGTTGAAGTATATTTTCTATTTCTGTAGATAAAGTCTCTGACACTGTTTTAGTAATATCTTGATCTGATGTTTTAACTTTACGCACTGAATTAATTAATTTTTCTACTACATCTAAACTTATATCAGCTGAAATCAGAACGGCTTCCAATTCTTCTAAGGTCTCGTTATCAACTTTTTTATTTTGAAAAGAACTAAGTATATTTGATGATAAAAAATTAGATGTTTTTTGAAGGTTGTTTTTAAATTTAGAGAATAGACTCATATTCTTTTGGCTATTAACATATCATTATTAACCCCCATATATTCGCAGGTTACAATATCTCCTTCTTTAATTTTTTCATTTACAATAACGTTAAAGAAATTTTGATCCTTACCTATGGAATTTTCATCTTGGATTTTTTCTACTAAAATTAAATTTTTTTTACCAACTTTTTTTAATAGACGTTGTTTAAGTTTTTCCATTCCCATTTGACGCAAAGTATTTGCCCTATCTTTAATTATAGATTTATCAACTTGTGGCATACGCGCAGCAGGAGTGTTGATACGAGGAGAATAAGGAAAGACATGAAGGTGGGTAAGATGACACTGATCTACTAAATTTAGAGTATCTCTAAACATTTTATCAGTTTCTGTAGGAAAACCTGTAATAAAATCTGCACCAAAAGTTGCTTCCTTTCTTATAGATAAAACTTTATTACAAAAATCTATTGCCATTTCTCTTGAGTGACGTCTTTTCATTCTTTTTAAAATCATATTATTACCTGCCTGCAAACTTATATGAAAGTGTGGCATTAATTTTTTTTCAGATAACAAATCCCAAAACTCCTCATCAATTTCAGCACAATCAATTGATGATAGTCTTAGTTGTTCTAAATTAGGAACAAGTTTTATTATTCTTTTGATTAAATTTGAGAAGGTTGGTTGTGCAGGTAAATCTTTACCATAGTCGGTGATATCAACGCCTGTCAAAACAACTTCTTTATATCCGTTATTCACAATTTTTTTTATTCTCTCAACTATTTCTCCAGCTGGAACACTTCGGTTGTTTCCTCTTCCATAAGGTATGATGCAAAATGTACAACGATGATCACAACCTTGCTGAATTTCAATATATGCTCTTGATTTACCATCAAATTTTTCAATTGTAGAAGGAACTGTTTTTTTTTCTAATAAAATATCATCAACTTGTATTGGTTTTGAAAAATTTAAATCACTCCACACATCTGAAAGTAATTTTTCTTTGTTTCCTAAAACTAAGTCAACCTCTTTTAGAGTATGATATTTTTTTGGGTTTATTTGAGCTGCACACCCTGTAACAATAATTTTATTTTCAGGGTTTATTCTTTTTGCTTTTCGTATTTCATATGCAACTTTTTTTTCTGCCTCAGCAGTAACTGCGCATGAATTTATAACTGTGACATTTTTTATATTATTGTTTTTTATATGGTTTTTAATAATCTCACCCTCATAAATATTTAGTCTACAACCAAGATTAATAAGAGAATTTTTTTTATTCATTATTTAATTTGAATATTTCCATTATAACTAATTTCCGCAGGGCCAGTCATTATAGCTTCTTCATTAATTATATTGATATGTAAGGATCCTCTTTCAAGTTGAACTTCGGCACTGCTTTCTATCAATTTTTTCTTCCACCCTGCATAAACGGCCGCACAAGCCCCACTCCCACATGCAAGCGTTACACCTGCTCCTCTCTCCCACACTTTCATTTTAATTGTATTTGAATTTAATATTTCGATAAACTCAACATTAGTTTTATTTGGAAAAAAGTTATGTTTTTCAATTTTTGGTCCTATTTGATTTAAGTTTATATTTTCAATTGATTTCCCAAAAAAAACAACATGGGGATTACCAATATTTACTGCAACTCCACTATCAAAACCTTCAACTTTAATTGGAATATTTAATGGATCCATTTCTTCACTAAGGGGTATTTTTTTCCAATCTGTAGTCATTCTTCCCATATTTACACTTATTTCATCACCAGCTTTTTTTGCTATTAGCGTTCCTGCATCTGATAGAATTTTAAGAGTTTCTTTTTCACTATTTTCATCAAAAAGGATTTTTGCGACACATCTAGTTCCATTTCCACACGCCTCCGCTTTATCTCCAGCAGGATTAAAAATATCAATACTAACATCTACATTACTACTTTCTGGATTATTTATAGTTATGAGTTGATCACACCCAGCACCTGTTCTTCGATCACTTAATTTTTGTATTAAATTTTCATTTATTTCGATCTTATTTGATCTTCTATCAATGATCACAAAATCATTCCCTAATCCATGCATTTTGGTAAATTCTATTATTTGCATAAAGTCTCTATACCTCAATTTACCCACAAATCCTGGAAAATTTTTAAATTTTAAGAAAACTTGACTTTATTAGTCATAATAAATAGAGGGGTTCTTACAAATCCTAAATTGTAAAGTAAATAGCTTGTTGCAATTGTGATAGGTACATCAGCCCACGAGTTTCGTGCCCTGGTGTTAAACTGCTATTGGAGAAAAATGTTTGAAACATTAAATGATAAATTTGAAAAAATTGTTCGTGGAATACGTGGCAAAGCAGTTATTTCTGAGTCAGATTTAGACTCTACACTTCGAGAAATACGTATTGCTCTTTTAGAAGCTGATGTTGCTCTAGTGGTGGTTAAGGATTTTATTAACTCAGTTAAAGAAAATATTTTAGGTAAAGAAGTTTTAAAGTCGATCAAGCCCGATCAAATGATTATCAAGCTTGTTCAAGATGAGTTGGTAAGTATTCTTGGTTCTGAAAACCAACCACTTAATATTGCTACATCGCAGATAACAAAAATTTTATTTTGTGGACTGCAGGGATCTGGAAAAACAACTTCTGTGGCAAAACTTGCCAATTATTTAGTAAAATCTTCAAAGAAAAAAATTCTATTATCTTCAGCTGATATTTATAGACCAGCAGCACAAGAGCAATTGAAGGTCTTAGCAGATCAAGTTCAAGTAGATTTTTTTAATCATAATTTTAATTCTGTTAAACAAATAGTTAGTGAAACTTTAGAATATGCTCAACAACATTTATTTGATGTTGTAATTCTTGATACGGCTGGAAGACAGGTAGTGGATGAAGAATTAATGAAGGAATTAATTGAGATTGAAAAATCTTTTAAACCGCAAGAAACTTTACTCGTTGCAGATGCCTTAACAGGTCAAGATGCTGCAAATATAGCAAAAAGTTTTAGTGAAGCTATAAATATTACAGGCTCTATACTGACACGTATAGATGGAGATAGCAGAGGTGGTGCTGCCTTATCTATAAAATCAATAACTAATTCACCAGTAAAATTTATTGGAGTTGGAGAAAAAATAGAAAACTTTGAATCTTTTCATCCCGAAAGAATTGCTCAACGAATTTTAGGAATGGGAGATATTGTTAGTTTGGTTGAAAAAGCTGCCGAAAATATTGATCAAGATGAAATGGAAAATTTAGCAAAAAAAATGTCCAAAGGTAATTTTGACTTAGATGATTTTGCTAAACAATTAAAACAAATGGGAAAAATGGGAGGTGTATCAGGTATATTATCTATGCTCCCTGGTGTTTCAAAAGCTCAAAAATTAATGGCTGAAAACAAAATATCTGACAGTTTAATTAATCATCAAATTGCTATTATTAATTCAATGACTAGAAATGAAAGAGCTGATCCAAATTTAATCAAGGCTTCAAGAAAAATAAGAATATCAAAAGGCTCTGGAACCAGAGTGCAAGATGTAAACAAACTTTTAAAACAGTTTCTTCAATCACAAAAAATGATGAAGAGAATGAAATCAATGGGTAAGGGTGGAATGCCTAACGATTTAATGCAAAAATTGCAAGGTAACTTCCCGCCCAAATTAAACTAAAATAAGAAAGGAAAAATTATGCCAGTAAGAATAAGATTAGCAAGAGGTGGAGCTAAAAAAAGACCCTTCTACAGAATAGTCGTTGCAGATTCTAGACGTGCAAGAGATGGAAAATTTATTGATCAAGTAGGTACGTACAACCCAATGCTTCCTAAAGATAGTCCTGAGAGAGTAAAAATTGATGTTGAAAAAACAAAAGATTGGATAGCAAAGGGAGCTCAACCATCTGACAGAGTAACTTTATTTTTGAGTAAGTTAGATGTTGTTGAAAAACCAGTTATTACTGAAAAAACAAAAAAACATTTACCAAAGAAAAAAGCTCAAGAAAGATTAGCTGCTGCTAAAGAAAAAGAAGAAGCTGCTAAAGCTGAAGCAGAAGCACCAGCACCAGCAGAAGCACCAGCAGAAGCAGAAGCACCAGCAGAAGCAGAAGCTGAAGCACCAGCAGAAGCGGACGATAAAAAAACAGAGTAAAGTTTGAATAAATCAAATTTTATTCATGTTGCTACATTCGGTGCAGCTATTGGTTTAAAGGGTGAGATCAAAGTAAATCTATTAACATCAACAATTGATGTTTTTAGATCACTTGATCAATATTATAATTTTGATCAATCCATTAAGTGGAGTTTTGATTCGGTTGTAATGCGACAAGCAAAATGTGTTGCACTTCCATCTCATTGTAAAAATCGTGATGATGCTGAGGAATTAAAAAACCAAAAAATATTTTCATTTAAAGAAAATTTTCCTTCAGTTAATCCTAATGAGTACCTAGTTAGTGATTTAATTGGTTGTGATATTATTCATAAGAATGGAAACTCTCTAGGTAATGTTATTAGTGTTGATAATTTTGGAGCAGGAGATCTATTAGAAACAATTTATAAAAATAAAAAAATTTATATACCTTTAGATGATAATGTCTTGTCTGTAGATTTAGAAAAAAAAATTATTTTAGTAGATCCAATAAAAGGAATTATTGATAATGATTAATGTAAAAATTTTGACAGGTTACCCCGAAATGTTTCCTGGTGGGTTAGCTCATTCTTTGATGGGCAAAGCACTTAAAGAAAATATTTTCAAATTAGAAACTATAAATTTACACGATTTTGGTATTGATAATAGAAAGAGTGTAGATGATGAGCCTTTTGGTGGTGGTCCAGGGATGATTTTAAGACCAGATGTGGTAGAAAAAGCCCTTCTATCAGTCTCAAATAATATCAATACTAAATCAACAAAGATATATCTCACGCCCTCAGGATCTCTATTAAATCAAAAAAAACTTGGAATTTTGGCTAAATTAGATGAAATAATTATCCTTTGTGGTCGATTTGAAGGCGTTGATCAAAGAGCAATTGATGTATTGGGTTTTGAAGAGGTTAGTATAGGAGATTATGTATTGGCTGGAGGAGAGATTGCAGCTCAAGTGCTACTTGAAGGTTGTATTCGTCTCATTCCTGGAGTATTAGGGCACCCGGAAAGTTTATTAGAAGAGAGTTTTTCTAATAATCTACTAGAGTATCCTCACTATACGAGACCAAAGATATGGGAGGACTCTCTGGGCAACAAGTATGATGTTCCTGAAGTATTAACCTCAGGCCATCATAGTAATATAAAAAAATGGAGACAAGATAAATCGGTTGAAAAAACTAAAAAAATTAGACCTGATTTATATAGTAAAAAAGAACAAGAACAGGATTAGATATGAATAATTTATTGGAAACGTTTGAAAAAAAACAAATAGAAAGATTAACTGGAAAAAAACGTATTCCTACTTTTCGTCCTGGAGACACGCTTAAAGTTACAATAAGAATCACAGAGGGTGACAAATCGAGACTACAAGCATTTGAAGGAATGTGTATTGCGAGAAAAAATAATTCAGTAAATTCAAACTTTACAGTTAGAAAACTTTCACACGGTGAAGGTGTAGAAAGAGTGTTTCCTTTATTTAGTCCAATTATTGAAAAAATTGAAGTTATCCGAAAGGGAGATGTAAGAAGAGCCAAGCTTTATTATCTAAGAGATAGAACAGGTAAAAGAGCTCGTATTGCTGATCGTGATAGAGGTGATGAAGCAGACCAATATTCAATTATTGAGGAGGCTCCTGTAGAAGAAAATACTTCAAACACAGATGAGACATCTGTTGTTGCTGAGCAAGAAAATGTTCAAGAGTCAAAAGAAGCTGAAGCAGCTCAGGATGAAAAGAAAGAAGAACCTGCTGAGGAGGTTAAGGCAGAAGAAAATAAAGAAGAGGCACCAGCAGAGGAAGCTGAAAAAAAAACGGATGAACAATCCTAAGCCCAAAACTCTTTTTGATAAAATTTGGCACCAACATCTTGTTCACCAACAAGAAGATGGAACATGCCTTGTATATATAGATCGTCATTTAGTTCATGAAGTAACAAGCCCACAAGCATTTGAGGGTTTAAGAGATAATAAAAGAAAAGTTCATCGTCCAGAAAGTACTTTTGCAGTTGCTGATCATAATGTCCCAACATCCGATAGATCAAAAGGAATTGATAATGAAGAAAGCAGAATTCAAGTAGAAACACTTGAAAACAATTGTAAAGAATTTGGAGTTACAATATTTCCTCTTCTTGATAGAAGACAAGGAATTGTCCATATTGTGGGCCCTGAGCAAGGAATAACTCAACCAGGAATGACAATTGTATGTGGTGATAGTCATACAGCAACACACGGCGCATTTGGAGCTCTTGCTTTTGGTATTGGAACAAGTGAAGTTGAACATGTTTTAGCAAGTCAAACTTTAATTCAGCAGCCAGCAAAAAATATGAAAATTACAGTTAGTGGTAATCTCAAACCAGGTGTTGGTGCTAAAGATATAATTTTGCATATAATTGGTGTCATTGGAACTGCGGGTGGAACAGGGTATGTTATTGAGTATGCTGGTGAGGCAATTGAATCACTTAGTATGGAAGGTCGGATGACTATTTGTAACATGAGTATAGAAGCGGGTGCAAGAGCAGGGTTAATTGCTCCTGATCAAACAACATTTGATTACATTAAAGGAAGACCTTATGCGCCAAAGGGAGAAAATTGGGATAAGGCTATAGAATTCTGGAAGTCATTACCATCAGATGACAATGCTAAATATGATAAGGAGATAAACATCAACGCTGAACATATAGCTCCACAAATTACTTGGGGAACAAGTCCCCAAGATGTTGTTCCAATAAATGGAAAAGTTCCAAACCCTGAAAAAATTGATGATCTTAATAGAAGAAAAGCTGTTGAACGTTCTTTAGAATATATGGGTTTAGAAGCTGATCAAGAAATTGAAAAAATAAAAATTGATAAAGTGTTTATTGGTTCTTGTACCAATGGAAGAATTGAAGATTTAAGAGAAGTGGCAAGAGTTGTTGAAGGAAAAAAAGTTTCAGTTGACTCTATGATTGTTCCTGGTTCTGGACTAGTTAAAGAGCAAGCTGAGAGTGAAGGTTTGGATAAAATTTTTATAGACGCGGGATTTGATTGGAGAGAACCTGGATGCTCAATGTGTCTAGCTATGAATCCAGATCAGTTAAAGCCTAAGGAAAGATGTGCATCAACTTCGAACAGAAATTTTGAAGGTAGACAAGGTAGAGAAGGTAGAACTCATTTGGTAAGTCCAGTTGTTGCTGCCGCATCAGCCATTAAAGGAACGTTTGCACAAGAAAGTGATCTGTAATGGAAAAATTTGAATTATTAAAAGGGATTGCCGCACCACTCCCTATGATGAATGTTGATACTGACATGATCATTCCAAAGCAGTTTTTAAAAACAATAAAGCGATCTGGTTTAGGTAAAAATTTATTTCATGAACTTCGTTTTGATATGCAGGGTAATATAAAAAATGATTTTGTTCTAAATTGGGATTCATATAAAGAAGCGTCTATTCTTATTGCAGGAGATAATTTTGGTTGTGGCTCAAGTAGAGAACATGCCCCTTGGTCTCTTTTAGATTTTGGTTTTAAATGCATAATAGCACCAAGCTTTGCTGATATTTTTTATAACAATTGTTTTAAAAATGGAATTCTCCCAATTCGCCTTACTCAAGATAAAGTTGATATTCTAATGGAGCAAGCAAATAATAAAAAGATGCTTTCTGTAGATCTAGAGAAGCAAAAAATTATTTCTGAAGATCTTAGTTCAATAGATTTCGACATAGATGAATTTAGAAAAAAATGTTTATTAGAAGGTCTTGATGATATTGGTTTAACGCTTCAAAAAAAAGAAAAAATAACTCAATACGAAACCTCTCTTAAATCATCACATCCTTGGATTATTTAGATGAGTAATAAAAAAATACTGGTTTTACCAGGTGATGGAATTGGTAATGAGGTTATGGCAGAGGTACTCAAAATCATTGATTGGTTATCAAAAACACGATCAATGTCCTTTGAAATATCTGAGCGTTTAGTTGGGGGGACAGCCTACGACAAAGAGGGTGACTCTATAAGTGATGAAACAATGCAGGAAGCATTGGACGCAGATGCTGTTTTGTTTGGCGCAGTTGGAGGCCCTCAATGGGATAATGTTGAAAGAGAAAAGCGCCCAGAGGCAGCTTTGTTAAGATTAAGAAAAGAATTAGATTTATTTGCTAATCTAAGACCTGCTGTAGTATTTGATGCGTTAGCTGAAGCATCACCTTTAAAGCTTAATTTAGTTAAAGGACTTGATATTCTTATTTTAAGAGAATTAACAAGCGGTGTTTATTTTGGACAACCACGCGGAGTGTCAAAAATAAATGATGATGAAGAAAAAGCAATTGATACTCAAAGCTATACCACTTCTGAAATTACAAGAATAACACGTGTAGCTTTTGATCTAGCTAAATTACGAGATAATAAAGTTACTTCTGTTGAAAAATCAAATGTAATGGAAACAGGAATGTTTTGGAAAAATACAGTTTCAAATATTCATCAAAAAGAATTTCAAGATGTCGAGCTTTTTCATATGTTAGCAGATAACTGTGCAATGCAACTTGTTCGAAACCCAAAACAATTTGATGTTATTTTAACAGACAACTTATTCGGAGATCTTCTAAGTGATATAGCAGCAATGTTAACAGGCTCTCTGGGAATGCTGCCTTCTGCATCATTAGGTCCAATAGCAGAAAATGGTTCAAGAGCAGCGATGTATGAGCCTGTTCATGGAAGTGCACCTGATATTGCTGGACAAGGTAAAGCCAATCCACTTGCGATGATTATGAGTTTTGCCATGATGTTAAAATATAGTTTTAATATGCAGGAAGATAGTGTCTTGGTTGAAAATGCAGTGCAGGCGGTTCTATCAAAAGGTTTGAGAACTGCTGATATTAGTGACGGCGCTGATAAGATCGTATCAACCCAGGATATGGGTAAAGCTGTTATTGAAGAGCTTAACAATTTATCAGGCAGCTAATAAGATGAGCACAAAATTTAATATCGCTATCGCTGGTGCTACAGGTAACGTTGGAAGAGAGATTATTCAAATATTAGAAGATAAAGAATTTCCTGTTGATCAATTATATTTGTTGGCATCTTCTCGATCAAAAGGACAAGCAATTGAATTTAGAGGTGAAGAATTAATAGTTGAAGATCTTGCTGAATTTGATTTTTCTAAAGTGCAAATTGGTCTTTTCTCCCCTGGAGGTAAAGTATCTGCAGAATTTGCCCCTAAGGCGGCAAAAGCCGGTTGTCTTGTAATTGATAATACTTCACATTTTAGAATGCATGATAATGTACCTCTAATAGTTCCTGAGGTAAATGCATCTGCTTTAGAAGATTTTTTTAATAATGATGATCGCAGTAATATTATCGCGAATCCAAATTGCTCAACTATTCAAATGGTTGTAGCTCTTAAACCATTACATGACCAAGCAATAATAAATAGGGTAGTGGTTTCTACATACCAGTCTGTTTCTGGCGCTGGTAAAGAGGCGATGGATGAATTATTTAATCAAACACAACATATCTATACAAATAAAAATATTGAAAAAAATAAATTTACTAAACAAATGGCATTTAATGTTATTCCTCATATTGATACCTTTCTTGATAATGGAAGTACTAAAGAAGAAGAGAAAATGGTTAATGAAACAAAAAAAATATTAGATGAAGGAATTAAAGTATCTGCTACTTGTGTTCGGGTCCCTGTTTTTATTAGTCATGCTGAATCTATAAATATCGAATTTGATTCTCCTTTAAGTGATGTAGAAGCAACTAAATTATTAAAAAATTTCGAAGGTATTTCAGTTATAGATTTTAGAAAAGATGAAGGGTACGTAACTCCTGTGGAAGCTGCTGGAGAAGATAAAGTGTATGTTAGTAGAATTCGTGAAGATGACAGCATAGATAATGGTTTAAATATATGGGTAGTTGCTGACAATTTAAGAAAAGGTGCTGCTCTTAATGCGGTTCAGATTGCTGAGTTGGTAACTAAACAATATTCAAATTTTTTAAATAATTAATTATCACTGATTAGTCTTTTCCCATAAATTTGGGAGTCCTGCATTTCATAATTATTTGTTTTATAAAATGCCTTCACTTTAATATTGGTATTTCTTACAAACAGATTAATTTTTGGACAACCTAGCTTGTAGAGTTTTTTTTCTATGATAGATAAAACAGCAGATCCAATACCCCTTTTTTGTAGTTCTGGAAGAACTGCTAAATAATAAATATACCCTCGGTGACCATCATATCCTGCCATTGCTGTAGCAATGATTTTGTTATTAATTTCTCCAATGATAAAAAGATTATCTTTAATAGATAATTTACGTTTAATATCTTTTACTGGATCATTCCAAGGAACAATAAGTTTGCATGTTTGCCATAAATCAATAACAGCCTCTGTGTCATTTTTTTTAAATTTTCTATACGTCGGTATACTCATAATTTTTTTGGCGGTCTCGTAGGGATTCGAACCCCAAATCCATGTTCCGAAGACACGTGTGATATCCATTTCACCACGAGACCTTTATTGTTTTTATGCTAAAAGTTGAAAACATTAAAGTATAGTTTAAATAAAAATAATGAGTTCTAATTTTAAGCCAAAAAATTATCAACCATTAGAGGTTTCAACTATAAAAAATTTTATTGAAAACAGTGATAAAATTAAAAATATTATTGGTGACACAAAAGAAATAGAAATCAAAGAAGTTGGAGATGGAAATTTAAATTTAGTATTTTTTGTTGAATCTAAAAAAAATTCAATTTGTATTAAACAACCACTGCCTTATCTTAGGGTGCTTAAAGATTGGCCTCTAACTCTAAAAAGATCCTATTATGAATCTGAATATATGAATATTCACTCAAATCATGTAGCTGATTTGATGCCTAAAATTTATGATTTTGATCCTGAGTTGTGCACAATAACAATGGAGAAACTATCCCCACATATAATAATGCGACATGGATTAATTAATGCAACAAAATATGAAAACTTTGCTGAAGATATTTCAACCTTTATGGCCAAAACATTATTTTTTACCTCAGATTTATATTTAAAAGCTGATCAAAAAAAAGAATTAAATTCGAGGTTCATTATGAATACTGAGCTTTGTAAAATTACAGAGGATTTAATTTTTACTGATCCATATATGTATAATAAAAATAATAGATGGACCACACCTCATCTTGATAAACAAAAAAAAGAAATAGAAAATAATGATGATCTCAAAATTGCAGTAAGTAGATTAAAAATAAAATTTATGAGTGAAAGCCAATCTTTACTTCATGGGGATCTTCATACTGGCTCAATAATGGTTTCGGAAAATGACACTAAAGTAATAGACCCAGAATTTGCTTTTTATGGACCAATGGGTTTTGATGTGGGGGCTCTATTAGCAAATTTATTAATGAACTTTTTTTCTCAAAATGGTCATGAAAAGAATTCAGGTGAAAGAAAAGAATTTAAAAAATGGATTTTAAATTTAATTAATATGATTTGGATAAAATTTGAAAATAAATTTTGCAATTTGTGGGATGAATATCCAGAGGGAGATGGTTATCCTAGACAATTATTTAACAATAAACAAATTATTAAAAGGGAACAAAAAAATTATTTACAAAATATCTATAATGATTCGATTGGATTTGCAGGAGCAAAAATAATTAGACGAATTTTTGGCTTCGCTCACAACATAGATTTTGATTGGATAAAAGATGATAAGATGAGAGCAATTTGTGAAAATAAATGCGCTAATCTTGGGATAGAGATGCAAATTAATCCATCGAAATTTAAAGATATATCAAGTTTAATTGAAGCTGCTATCAAATTGGATAATGATAGTATTAGCTTTTAGTTTTTATTAAATCTTTCGAGTTTAAAAATAAAATCTTTTATAATTTCATCTCTATTTAGCATTGAAACTATTTTGATTGAATGCCTACGCTGATCGACACTCCAAGTCATATTATCTGATAATATTGGTGAAGGAATTATATTAGTTGGTGTCCACTCTTCATTTATTAACCATGCAACTGCAGCCATATCCCATAGCTCTTTTGACCACCCTTTGTGATCATCACTATACTCTTTAAAACGCATTGCTAAAAATTTTCCAATTTCACCGTGCGGTTCTATATATTTTTCTACTTCAGGAACAGTAGTTGTTAGGTGGGTAGTGACACCTGCACATGGAACCATTACTAGTGGAACTCCACAATCAAAAAGTATTTGTGCCCCTCCTACATCTTGTTTTAAATTAAAATCATATGAGTGAGGCCAATACAGTGCATTTCCTCCTAACCAAATAACTACCACCTTTTCTTTTATAGAAGGATCTTTTATTAAAGCTGATGCAACATTACTAATAGCACCAATTGCAATCACGTATAAAGGATTGTCTGCAGAACCTTCATGAGCTTTTTTTATTAATTCATCAACAGCAGGAGCTTCAATAACCTTCTTAGCTGAACCTACATACTCTTTAACACCTTTAAAGACAAAGTTTTCATGAGAAACATTTATTCTTTCTAAAAGCCTTAATATTTCATCATAACTTAATTCCATTCCTTTTTCAGGATTGTCAGCTCTTTCATTCATAGAAAAAGGTGCAGCATAAATACCCTCAACTTTAATTCTTTCATGTGATAGCATCATCTGTACTAGAGCAAATTGATCATCTATTTCATTATAAGTGTCTGTATCCAAAACTGCACGCACCAAACCACTTCTAGGTTTTAATAAGTTTAATATTTTTGTATCATCTTTTG
>JAQBWI010000009.1 GCA_027625355.1 Pseudomonadota bacterium | reverse complement strand
TAAAGGTATTCAATTCAGAGACATTACAACACTTTTACAAGATGCAGGACATTTTAAACAAGTTATTGATGAAATGACAAACCCTTGGAAAAATTTAGATATAGATGCTGTATTAAGTATTGAGTCACGTGGTTTTATAATGGCAGGAGCAATTGCATATCATATAGGTGCTGCTTTCATACCATTAAGAAAACCTGATAAACTTCCAGGTGAAACCTTCAAAGTTTCTTATACTTTAGAATATGGGTCAACAGAAATGCATATTCATAAGGATGCGCTAGACAAGCATAAAAATTTATTAATTATAGATGATTTGCTTGCAACAGGAGGCACTGCTTTGGCGGCAATTGATTTAATTGATATGTTTGAAGATAAAAATATTATTGGAGCAGGTTTTATTATCAACCTTCCAGAATTGAAAGGTGATAAAAAACTTCAAGAAAAAGGTGTAAAGATTCACTCATTAATGGATTTTTAATGACAAATGTTGTTTTAGTTGGCTTTAAGAGATCTCCTTTTACAATAGCAAACAAAGGATTGTTAGTTGGTGTAAGGCCTGAAGACATTTTATCTCAAGTAATTAATGATTTAATTAAGACAACTAATATTAATAAAGATGATATTGAAGACATCATTGCTGGCTGTGCTTATCCAGAAGGAGCTCAAGGTTATAATATTGCTAAAATAGTATCCTTTATGACTGGTATGCCAGAACATGTAGGTGGTATGACAATTAATCGTTGGTGTGGATCATCAATGCAAGCAATTCATAGTGCAGCGGGTGCTATTTCAATGAATGCAGGTAAAGTTTTTATTTGTTGTGGTATTGAGTCGATGACATCCGTGCCCATAAATGGATTAAATTACTCTCCTCATCCAGAGCTTTTAAAAGATCAGCCTAATGTTTATTTATCAATGGGTTTAACTGCCGAAAATGTTGCCAATAAATTTAATATATCCAGAAAAGAACAACAAGAGTTTGCAATTCAAAGTCACTCTAAGGCATTTAAAGCTCAATCATCAAATGCATTCGATGAAGAGATTACAGTTATTAGAAATCAAGAAACTAAAGTATCAGTTGATGGTGCAATAAGACCAAACACTAATCAAGAAATTTTAGATGGCCTTAAATTAGTTTTTGATCAGAACGGAACAGTTACTGCTGGTACAGCTTCACCTTTAACAGATGGAGCTTCAGCAACTTTAGTATGTGAAGAGGGTTATGCAATTTCAAACAATTTACCTATTTTAGCAAGAATAAAATCTACAGCAATTAATGGATGTCCACCAGAATTAATGGGATTGGGGCCAATCGGAGCATCTTTAAAAGCTCTAAAAAGAGCACAACTAGATATTAATGACATTGATATAATTGAATTAAATGAAGCTTTTGCTTCACAATCACTTGCTTGCATAAAGGAGCTCAAAATAAATCCTGATAAAGTTAATATTGAAGGAGGGGCAATCGCAATTGGTCATCCACTAGGGGCAACTGGAGCTAGAATAACTTCTAAAGCAGCCTATCTAATGAAGAAACATAATAAACAATATGCTTTAGCCACCCAATGTATAGGTCTTGGTCAGGGCATTGCAACAGTATTAGAAAAAGTTGAATAATTATGCAAGTTTATAAAACACCAATTAGAGAATATAGATTTTTACTAGAAGATTTTTTAAAATTAAATAGTAGTAAAGTTCTAACAGATAGAAGTTTAGAAATTGATGACCTTCTAATGATAATAGAAGAGGCATCTAAAATGTGTGAAGAAACTCTTCTTCCATTAAATGCTACAGGTGATTCTGAAGGGTGTGTTTTTGAAGATGGTAAAGTTATAGCACCAAAAGGTTTTAAGGAGGCTTATAAAGTTTTTTCTGAAAATGGCTGGCAAGGAATTAAAGTTAAAGAGAAATATGGTGGTCAAGAACTACCATATATTATGAACATGTTTTTGGATGAGATGGTGAGTTCCACAAACATGTCTTTCGGTCTTTATCCGGGATTAACAGCTAATGCTATTGATGCTATTGAAAAAAGTGCAACCGATGAATTAAAACAATTATATCTTCCTCATTTATCCTCTGGCAAATGGACAGGAACAATGAATTTGACTGAACCGCAATGTGGAACTGACCTTGGCTTAAGTAAAACCATGGCAACACCCAATGATGATGGGTCTTATAATATCACAGGAACAAAAATATTTATTACTTGTGGTGAGCATGATTTAAGTGAAAACGTAGTACATTTAGTATTAGCTAGAACTCCAAATGCACCTGAGGGTATTAAAGGTATAAGTCTTTTTCTTGTCCCTAAAATACTTCCACATAAAGATGGTACCCTTGATAGTCCAAACAATGTTAAGTGCGGATCAATTGAAAAAAAAATGGGTATTAAAGCTAGTCCAACGTGTGTAATGCATTATGAGGATGCAAAAGGATGGCTAGTTGGCGATTTAAATAAAGGGATGAAAGCGATGTTCATAATGATGAATGGCGCAAGATTGTTTGTAGGAATTCAAGGTATTGGTCTTTCGGAGACTGCATTTCAATCATCATTACATTACGCAAAAGAGCGTGTTCAAGGCAAGTTACCTGAAAGTGAAAATATAGCTGATCCCATTATTGTTCATCCAGAAATTAGAAAAAATTTAATGTTTATGAAATCGATGAATGATGGAATTAGAGGATTAATGCTTAAAGCGGGTTATGCTTTTGATTTAATAGATTCAGATCAGAGTAAAGAACTAACTGAGTCTTCAGAAAATTTAATAGCTTTATTAACACCTATTTTAAAATCTTTTGCTACGGATAAGTCTATGGAAATTACTAATCAAGCTTTACAAATATATGGTGGTCATGGATATATTACTGATCATGGAATGGAACAATTAGTTCGTGATGCAAGAATAACACCTATTTATGAAGGTACAAATGGAATTCAAGCATTAGATTTAATTGGAAGAAAGTTTAATATTCATGATGGATTAATTATTAATCAATATCTAGATGATATTAATAGATACATAGATAAACATAAAGACAACTCAAAGATGGAAAAATATATCAAATTGTTTGAACCATCTTATAATGATTTAAGGGATTGTATTGATTTTATTAAAAGAACTGAAACCACTAATTCTCAAGAAATTAACTCACATGCTGTAGATTTTTTAAATATATTTGCTCTTGTTGCTGTAGGCTTCACTTGGCTTGAGTTTATAGTTATTTCTTTAAATAAAATTGAAAATAAGGATGATGATTTTTATTTTTCAAAGATCCAGTTAGGTGATTTTTATTTAACGAAAGTTATTTTTGAGACTCAAAAGTTTAAAAATAATATTTATTCTTCTGGAAAATTGTATAATGAATTTGAAGATAAATTTTTTGAAGCAGGAATATAAATATGACAATTAAAATATACAAACCATCTAAATCGTCTATGCAATCAGGTTTAGGAAAGACTAAGCAATGGCTTGCTGAATATATTTCTGAAAAAGACAAAACTAAAGACTCACTAATGGGTTGGAATAGCTCATCAGATACTAAAGAACAAATTAAAATTTTTTTTGATACAAAAGAACAAGCCATAGAATGGTCTAAAAAAAATAACGAACAGTTTATTGTGATTGAGCCAAAAGAGAGAAAAATTAAACCAAAAAATTATGCATCAAATTTTGATATGAATAGAAAAGAGCCTTGGACACATTAATCTTTTGAATTTATTTATAGTATGATAAAGGCCATTTAAGCGCCCGTAGCTCAGTGGATAGAGCAACCGCCTTCTAAGCGGTAGGTCAAATGTTCGAATCATTTCGGGCGCGCCAAAAAGGACTGAATTATGAAATACAAACTTAATTGCCATTGTGGTTCTGTTGAACTTGAAGTTGAAACGGATTTAGAAAATATCAAACAGTGTAATTGTTCAATTTGTAAAAGAAAAAATGCAAAGATGAATTTAATTCCAAAAGAAGCAATAAGAATTGTTAAAGGTGAAGACAATTTAGCAACGTATCAATTCAATACAATGAAAGCAGAACATTTTTTTTGCAAAACGTGCGGTGTTTATACACATCATAATAGAAGAACTGATCCTAATGGTGTTGGCATCAATATTGGATGTATAGATGCGATAGACCTCTTTGAATATGAGGCAGGTTTTGTTGATATGAAAAATAAATAGCCAACATTATATGTCTTTGGATTTTTTAATTTCAAAAATTCAAAATAATAAATTTTTACTTATTGGTAGAGCTGGTGTTGATATTTATCCAGATCCACCTGGAACTAAAACTGAAAATGCAAATACTTATGTGACTCATTTAGGTGGGTCGTCTGCCAACATGGGAGTTCAACTTAAAAAATATGGTGGCTCATGCTCCCTACTAACCAGAGTATCAAATGATGCTTTGGGTAAATTTGCTTTAAATCAATTGGATCATTACGGCGTTAATAGAGATTTAGTCAAATTAGAAGATAATGAATCTCGGATTTCATTTGCAGTTGTAGAGACAACTATAGAAGATCATCAATCTATTATTTATAGACACAAAGCTGCTGATTTATTCTTGAATATAAGTGATATTGAAAATGCAAAAATTCACAATCATGAATGTATTTTAATTACAGGAACCTCTCTTGCCGCTCAACCATCTAGAGATGCAGTTTTGTATGCATTGAAATCAGCTAAAGAGCATAACATTCCTGTTATTATGGATATAGATTATCGACCTTATACCTGGGAGTCGGCTGAAAAAGCTAAAGAAGTTTATAATCTTGCATGTGATTATTGTTCTGGTGTTATCGGTAATGATGATGAATTTGCTATACTATCTGGAGACTATGATGAGGGATTAAATTACGCTAAAAAACTATCATCAAAATGTGATTTAGTGATATTTAAAATGGGAGAAAAAGGATCAGTAACTTTTTCACAAAATTTAGAGATTATAAAAGGAATTTTTCCAGTTAAGCCTTTGAAGCCAACAGGAGCGGGTGACTCTTTTATGGGATCATTAATCGGAGCTCTTCTAAAAAATTATGATCTTGAACAAGCTATAGAAATTGGTTCTGCTGCAGCGGCAATAGTAGTAACTAGAGTTGGCTGCGCTCCGGCAATGCCAGACTTAGATGAAGTTTTAGATTTCATGAAAAATAATAACATTAATAAAGGAGGAAGATAATGCATATACCACCGTTTGATAATAAGAATAAACCAATAGTTGATTTAGATGATAATCATGTTCCACTAAATTATTTTAATATTGTTAAGCTGAATAAAGATCAAAGCTTTGAATATGTAACTCCAGGTTATGAGACATGTATTGTGCCTGCAACAGGCACTATAAATGTCAATGTTGAAGGTTATGAAGTAAAAGATTTAGGCACAAGAACTATAGATGTCTGGGATGGTGAACCAGAAGGAGTATATGTTCCATCTGGTGTAAAAGCCTCCTTTGTTGCACTCAAAGATTCTGAAATTTTTATTGCTGGTGCAAAATTTAATAAAACTTTAGAGCCATTTGCTGTCAGAGTTGATGAAATTGATATGGTGCAATATGGATCAGACGATACTAAAACTCACCGAAAAATTAAACATATTCTTGGGGCTAAACATCATGATAAAGTTGGTAGGTTACTATGTAATGAACTTTATACTGTAGGGCAGGGTGGTTGGTCTGGCTTTCCTCCTCACAAACATGACACTGATAGACTTCCAGATGAAACACGTCATGATGAAACATATAATTATCGTTTTCGCCCAAATAATGGTTTTGGATTTCAATTATTTCAACAAGTAGAAGATAAGGTTGGGAAAGCAGAACACATAATTGATGGTTCTACAATTGCAATTAGAACAGGCTATCATCCTTGTGTTGTAGCCCCAGGTTATGAAATGTATTATTTTACTATTTTAGGTGGCCTATCCCAGAGATCTCTTGTTCAATATTTTCAACCTGAACATGCCTACCAAGTTGAAACGATACCAGGTATTAAAGACATGATTGCTAAATATAAATAATGACAGCAGTATCATTAAAAAAAATTTTAACCGATGCAAATAAAAATAATTATGCCGTTGCTGGATTAGTTGTTTTAGCATGGGATGATGCTTTAGCTTTTATTAAGGCTGCAGATGAAACAGGTGTTCCCATTATTTTGCAAGCTGGTCCTTCTTGTAGAGCGCATACGCCTATTCCTATTTTAGGTAAAATGTTTCGATATTTAGCAGAACAAACAAAAACTCATGTTTGTTGTCATATAGACCATGGATACACGTTTCGAGAATGCGCAGAGGGAATTGATTCTGGCTTTACCTCTGTAATGTTTGATGGCTCAAAATTATCACTAAAAGATAATATCAAAAAAACATCTAAGATAGTTAAAAGGGCTCATGATGCCAAAGTGTCAGTTGAAGGAGAGATTGGTTTTGTGGGTTATGCCAATGGTAAATCATCAGAGGGAACCTTACCTATTGAGGCTGTAACATTTGCAAAAGAAAGTAATGTAGACGCAATGGCAGTATCAGTGGGTAACACTCATTTACAAACAAATAAAATAGCAAAAATTGATTTAGGCAAAGTAAAAGAAATTCAAAAATCCATTTCCACTCCCTTAGTATTACATGGAGGAAGTGGAATTCCAAATCCTATAAGAAAAAAATTGGCTAGAAAAACAAATATAGCTAAGTTTAATATAGGAACAGAGTTACGTATGACTTTTGGTAATGCTTTGAGAAAACAAGTAAAAAATAATCCATTGATTTATGATAGGTTGCAATTATTAAAACCAACAATGCCAGAAATAACTAAAATTACTAAGAAAATAATTAAAAATTTTGGACCACAATAAATGGAGACAATATTTTTAGCTGCATTAAAAGAAGAAACTCCTAAATTAAGTAAATTCTATCATACAGGCGTTGGAAAAATTAATGCTTCAATAAAATTAATGGAATTAATAAATGTACATAAGCCAAATCAAATAATAAATTATGGTACGGCAGGATCTTTTAAAAAAGAAATTAGCGGTCTAATAGAATGCACGACTTTTGTACAACATGATATGGATGCTAGAGGTTTGCTAAATTTTAAATTAGGCGAAACTCCTTTTGATCCTATTTCTAAAATTATATTATCGGACAAAGGTTATATTTGCGCTACTGGAGATAGATTTGTAAAAAATAAATTAGAAATTAATTGTGATATTGTTGATATGGAAGCTTATGCGTTGGCAAAAATTTGTAAGTTGCATGATATTGAATTTAAATGTTTTAAATATATTTCAGATTATGCAAATAATGAATCATCAAATGATTGGATACAAAACTGTCATAAGGGAGCCAGTGAGTTTTTGTCTTTATATCCTGATTGTAAATAAATGATTTTAAAAATTTTAGAAAAACTAGGGAGAAAAAAAATTGTTTTAGATAGAGGTCCCTCACACCCAGAATTTAACAAGGCAAAACCTTGGATGGAGAGATATTATGTTTTGTTTAGAAAAAGACCAAAATGGTTTCCTTTCAATATCTTAATTCACAAAATGTTAGATGATGATCATGGAGAGGGGGTTCATAACCATATGTGTCCTTACATTACTATTATTTTAAAAGGTGGTTATTGGGAAACAACTGTTAAAGGAAAGTATTGGAGGCCACCAGGATATATAGGTTTTAGATCGGCTGATCATCTTCATCGAGTTGATTTAAAAGCTAATACTAGCACTATGACTTTATTTATTCCAGGCCCTTTTGGACTTAGAAAAAATAAAAGAGCAAGTTACAAAACAAAAATAAAAGGAGATGACAATGACTAAAGCGTACTGGATTGGAATAGTAGATGTCAAAAATCAAGATGAGTATAAAAAATATGCTGATATTGCTGGACGTGCTTTGATAAAAGCAGGAGCAAAAATTTTAAGTAGAGGGGGTAGAATTAAAAACTTAGAAGGGAAAAAGATTAATCGTGCTGTTATAATAGAATTTCCATCTATGGATGAAGCAGAAAAATTTTATGAATCAGAGGAATACCAAAAAGGATTAAGGTATCTCAATAATGATGTTTCAGAACGCTTTTTAAATATAGCTGAAGGAATAGATTAAATTAATCCATCGTATATCAATTTACAGCCACTTAAAAAAAGTAACACATAAACTATATTAAAAAACAATCTCTCGGGTATTTTCTTCTGCAGAAAATATCCAAAAAAAACACTTAAAAAAGCTAAAGGTAACAACATTAGAGAAACTAGCAAGTTTGAAGGTGCTAATAGTCCCACATAGTAATAAGGAATTAATTTTACCACGTTAATAACTAAAAAGGCGAAGGTCATGGTTCCAATAAAAGAAATTTTATCTAATTTTAAGGGAAGTGTATAAAAGTTCATTGGTGGATTGCCTGCATGAATTAAAAAGCTTGTATATCCGGCGACGGAAGACCAAAAGTAACCTTTTAATTTTGTCGGTTTAAGTAAAAAATCACTTTTTTGAATAAATGATACTAAAACAAAAATTATTGAGATGACACCTACCATCACACGTATTTGATTTTCATTAGTATATTGAAAAGTAAAAGTTCCAAATAAAATACCAACTATAGATGCTGGTATGATTATTTTTAAAATACTAGCTATCCATTTTTTCCAATATAAATAGATGGCAGAAAAATCCATGATTATCAAAAGTGGAAGAAGGATCCCGGCAGCCTGTAGGGGGCTCATCGCAAAAGACATTACAGGGACAGCCAACATTGCTATAGGACCTGGAACTCCTCCTTTGGAAATACCAAAAACAAATACTCCAAATGAAGCATAAGCTAAAAAAATGGGATCCATTATTTAAGAGCTTTTAGGCTATTTATAATATCTTTAATTTGATCACTGGAATCTTCTAAGCCACAATAAACTCGTATTAAGTTTCCCTTTAATAAAGTTTTGAATTGCCTTTTTGATAGTGGGGGAAAAGTGATTAAACTATCGTATCCTCCCCAACTATAACCTAGTTTAAAAATAGAAATTTTAGCAAACATTTTTTTTATTTTTGATTGAGGGTAAAATTTCTTAAGTGAGAAAGAAAATAAACCAGTACTTCCAGTAAAATCTCTTTTCCAAATATCGTGATTTTCTGATGTTTCTATTGCAGGATGATAAACTTTATCTACTAAAGGATGCTTGTTTAACTCTCGGGCTAATTCTAAGGCATTAAACTCTATTTGTTTCATTCTTAAATTTAATGTTGGCAATCCTCTTAATGCTAAATAAACTTCTTCAGATCCTGGACAAATACCAAGAGTTTTCGTTGCAACTCTTATCGGTTTAGCATGTTTTTTATCAGAACTTACAAATCCAATAAGTGTATCAGAGTGTCCGTTAATATATTTTGTTCCTGCATCAATAATAATATTAACCCCTAATTTTATTGGATCACAAAATAGTGGAGAAGACCAAGTGTTATCCATAACTGTTGCTATGTTTTTCTTTTTAGCTATTTTTGTTATCTTAGGAATATCTAATATCTCAAACGTAGCTGTGCCAGGGGACTCTAGATAAATTAATTTAGTTTTACTTGTTATGAGTTTTTGAAATTTATTAATATCTTTAAATGGATGAAAATATTTTATTTTAACTCCATAATTTTTTAAAAGTTGATCACAAAAGGTTCTAGTAGGACTATAAACAGTATCATTGATTAGAACTTCATCATTTTTTTTTAAAAATGCAAAAAAAGGAATTATGAGTGCAGCTAATCCTGATGGCGCTACAACAGTATCATGACATTTGTATAAACTTGATATAGCTTGTTCTAACTGTTCTACAGATGGGTTTTTGTTAATTCCGTATAAAGTATTTCGATCATCATGATTATTTATATCGTTTAAATAATCCTCAAAAGTATCAAAGATCATTGTTGAACCTTTGTAAATGCCAGGGTTAATAAAACCTTTTTGTTTTTTTACATTTCTTGAAACTTTTGTCAGTTTTGTATTTATTTTCATAAAGTACTATATCTAGTATATAATTTTCAACTAAGATACAAATTATGTTCATATATTTTCAATAAAATTAGATGTTTCGTTGATTGATAAATTTTGTTATTGGAGGTCAATCTTTGAAATAAGATGTTTAAATAATTATTTAAAACAAAGGAAATAATATGAAAAAACTATTATCAATCCTAGCAGTTTCTGTATTTGCTTTTGCTGCAAATGCTGGAACTCTTGATGATGTTAAAAATAGAGGCTTTCTAAAATGTGGTGTTACAACTGGTCTAGCTGGTTTCGCTGCTCCTGACGATAGTGGAGAGTGGGCTGGTCTTGATGCAGATATGTGTCGTGCAGTTGCAGTAGCAGTTTTTGGAGACCGTTCAAAAGTAGAATTTATCACTACTACTGGTAAATCTCGTTTCCCTACATTAGCTTCAGGTGAAATAGATATGTTAGCGAGAAATACTACTTGGACAATTAGCCGTGATGTTAATCTTGGTTTTGAGTTCGTAGGTGTTAACTTCTATGATGGTCAAGGTTTTATGGTTCCTTCTGCTCTTGGTGTTTCAAGTGCAAAAGAACTAGATGGCGCTACTGTATGTATCCAAACTGGTACTACTACAGAGCTTAACCTTGCTGACTTCTTCAGATTAAATGGAATTAGCTATGAAGCTCTTCCAATTGAAACAAACGATGAAGGTAAAGAAAACTTATTCGCAGGAAGATGTGATGTATACACTACTGATGCATCTGGACTTTCTTCAACTAGAGCTGCAGCAGCAGATCCTAGTAAATGGGTTGTTTTACCAGAAATCATTTCAAAAGAACCTCTTGGTCCGCTAGTAAGACATGGTGATCACCAATGGGGTGACGTTGTACGTTGGTCTCTAAATGCAATGATTATTGCTGAAGAACTGGGTATTACTTCTGAAAATGTTGATGCTCAATTAAGCTCAAATGTTCCTGAAGTATTAAGACTTCTTGGTGCTGAAGGTTCTTACGGTGAAATGCTTGAATTGGCTCCTGATTGGGCTTACCAAATTATTAAACAAATTGGTAACTATTCAGAGTCATACGAAGCTAACGTAGGCCCAGATACACCTCTTGAAATTGCAAGAGGTCTTAACGCTCTTTGGACTCAAGGTGGTATTCTTTACGCACCTCCGTTCAGATAAATCGTTACTTTTTTACGATTAGGGGGTTTCAAAACCCCCTATTTTTTTTTATAGGAGTTACATGAGATCTAAATTAAATTTTTTTTCAGATGAAAAGTTTAGATCTATTTTTTTTCAAACTCTTGTAATTGGTCTTTTTGCCCTTGGTATATTTTTTATCGTACAAACAACAGCCTATAATTTAGAAAAAAGAAATATAGCTACTGGCTGGAGATTTCTTACAGACCCTGCTGGATTTGATATTAGCTTCTCACCTTTTATTGATTTTAAATCAACTGACACTCATCTAGATGTCTACTTTGTAGGTGTATTAAATACACTTCTTGTTTCTGTCTGCGGTTGTATAGCAGCAACTATTCTTGGTTTTCTTGTCGGCATTATAAGACTTTCTTCTAACTGGCTTCTTGTAAGAGTGGCCTATATCTATGTAGAATTCACAAGAAACGTCCCTTTACTTTTACAAATAATTCTTTGGTACAGTATTTTAATTCAATTACCTCGTGTTAAGCAATCATTAGAGTTTTTGGATATTTTCTTTATCTCTAACAGAGGAGTTTATTCTCCAAGACCTGTTTTTGAAACAGGGTTTTCATACGTTTTTATTGCTATTATTTTAGCTTTAATTTCAAGTTTTCTAATAAGAAGATGGGCTAAAAAAAGACAAGATGAAACTGGTCAGCAGTTTCCAGTTCTATCTTCTGCTTTTGGTTTAATTATTATTGCTCCGTTAATATTATTTTTTATTATAGGCTCTCCATTATCTTTTGATTATCCTGCTCTTAAAGGTTTTAATTTCAAAGGAGGTATGGTTATTAGACCAGAGTTTATAGCAATGTTTTTAGCGTTAACTATCTACACTGCAGCATTTATCTCAGAGACGGTTCGCTCAGGGATCTTATCAGTTACAAAAGGTCAAAGAGAAGCTTCTGCATCATTAGGGCTTAAAAAGAGCTGGATAATGAGACTTATTATCATACCTCAAGCCTTAAGAGTTATAGTCCCCCCGTTAACCAGTCAGTACCTAAATTTAACAAAAAATTCTTCTTTAGGTATTGCAGTAGGTTATGCTGACTTAGTCCATGGCTTTGGGGGTATTAGTTTAAATCAAACAGGTCAAGCTATTGAGTGCATGGTTATAGTTATGGCAACATACTTAACTATAAGCTTAACAATATCTTTGTTTATGAATATTTATAATCGCAGCATACAATTTAAAGAGAAATAAAATGAATGAAATAACTGAATCAAGAAAACCACCTCTAGCTACAACAGGTATATTAGGTTGGCTTAGAATGAATTTATTTTCAAATTGGATAAATTCATTAATTTCATTATTTGTTTTGTATGTTTTAATTCAATTTATTCCTTGGATATTGAATTGGACAATATTTGCCGCTGACTTCAAATATAATTTTAACGGTGCAGAAATTACTGACAGAACAATGTGTTCAAGAGTTCTCGATCCAGAAAATGGAGGGGCGTGTTGGGCGATTATTTATGTAAGGTTTTATCAATTTATGTACGGTTTTTATCCAAGAGATGAGGTTTGGCGTGTAAACTTAAGTTATATAATGTTAGCTGTTGCAGTTGTTCCATTATTGTTTGATAAGTTTCCGTTTAGAAAGCATTTTTTAAAATTCACATATGTTTTTCCAGTAATTGCCTTTTTTCTTTTAAACGGTGGATTAGGTCTTGAATCTGTTTCAACTAATAAATGGGGAGGTTTGCTTGTTACACTAGTTTTAGGATGCACAGGTATTGCTCTTGCTTTTCCGTTAGGAATAGTACTTGCTCTTGGCAGACGTTCTAATCTTCCAGTTATTAGCATGATGTGTACTCTATTTATTGAATTTATAAGAGGTGTGCCTCTTATAACTCTTTTGTTCTTTGGAATGGTTATGTTGCCACTATTTCTACCTGAGGGTGTTAATATGGATGGTTTAGCTCGTGTTCTAGTTGCGGTTACTTTATTTCAATCAGCCTACATGGCTGAGGTTATTAGAGGTGGTCTTCAAGCAATTCCTCAAGGTCAATATGAGGCTGCTAGATCAATCGGTTTATCTTACTGGCAAATGAATATGAAAGTTGTTTTGCCTCAAGCAATAAGAATATCCATTCCATCTATTGTAAACACTTCTATTGGTTTATTTAAGGATACAACTCTTGTAATTATTGTTGGTTTGTTAGACTTACTTGGAATTGGAAGAGGGGCTTTAGCTGACACAACCTGGTTGGGTTTAGCCTATGAAGTTTATTTCTTCGTATCACTAGTTTTCTTTATTTTCACTTTTGCTATGTCTAGGTACAGTTTATATTTGGAAAAAAAGCTTAAAACAGGTATTAACATGGGAGCAGATTAATATGTCAGAAGATTCAATAATTTCATTACAAAATGTAAATAAGTGGTTTGGAGACTTTCACGTTTTAAAAGATGTTGATCTTCAGGTTAAAAAGAAAGAAAGAATTGTTGTATGTGGTCCTTCTGGATCAGGAAAATCTACAATGATAAGATGTATTAATAGATTAGAAGAACACCAAGAAGGCACAATAATAGTTGATGGAATTGAGCTTACAGGTAATTTAAAGAATATTGATAGTGTAAGAAAAGAAGTAGGTATGGTGTTTCAACAATTTAATCTTTTCCCACATTTGTCTGTTAAAGAAAATATTACTCTTGCTCCAATTTGGGTTAAAAAAATGCCTAAAGCTGAAGCGGAAGAATTAGCTATGCAACAATTAGAAATTGTTAAAATTCCTGAACAAGCAGATAAATATCCAGGCCAATTATCAGGTGGTCAACAACAAAGAGTTGCAATTGCAAGATCTCTTGCAATGAAACCTAATATAATGCTTTTTGATGAGCCAACATCTGCTCTTGACCCTGAAATGATTAAAGAAGTTTTAGATGTTATGATTGATTTAGCAGAAGGTGGTATGACGATGATAGTTGTAACTCATGAAATGGGTTTTGCTAAAACTGTAGCTGATAGAATGGTCTTTATGGATGAGGGGAGGATTGTAGAACAAGCTGTTCCTGAAAAATTCTTTAATAATCCTAAAAGTGATCGTACAAAATTATTTTTAAGTCAAATTCTTAATCATTAATTAAAATATTTACACGGCGATTCATTCGTCCTTTATTTTCTATTTTGCCTATTGTAATTTTGCCTATTTCTTTAGTTGATTTAACATGTGTTCCTCCGCAAGGTTGGAAATCTACATTGCCTATTTTTACAAATCTTAATTTGCCGTCGATACTAGGTGGTTTGACAGACATTGTTCTTACTAGTTCTGGCTGACTTTCCAATATTTTGCTATCTATATATTCATATGTAATTTCATGATCTTCTTCCATTAACGCATTAATTTTTTCCTGCAGCTCTTCTTTTTTTATTTCTTTATCAGGATCATTGAAATCCAATCTGCTTTTATCATAGCCAATTTGTCCTCCTGTTACTCCAAGAGATATTGATGCGCACATTAAATGTAATGCGCTATGCATCCGCATATATTTATATCTTTTATCCCAATTTATTCTTGCTATTATTTTTTGATTTTTTCTTAATCCATTCAAGTTTTCTAGTATATTTTTTATTGACTCTCCTGCTTTTATTGTCTCATTTACCTTTATTTTTTGACCATCAGCTATTATTTCCCCCTCATCACCTGGTTGGCCACCACTTTTCCCATAAAATATTGCATCCTCTAGTTCTATAGTTTTATTTTCTGGATCTATTTCTTTTATTTTTGTTTCTATTTCTTTTGTGTATGCATTTTGTTCAAATATTTTTGCCATAATTTTTTTTATCAGATTTTGTATTATTATGTTGACTTTTTTATTAATCTAAATAAATTAGAACAAAACAAGAACATTATTATATTTATTTTAAATATAATTATTGTTTATCAATTAGTTAAATAATTTTTTTAAAAATATGAATGAGAAAAATATAATATCCATTGTCAATATAGGGAACAACAAAAAGGCTGCAACACCGCTATTTTTAGACTCTGTATCAGCAGGTTTCCCATCTCCAGCAACTGATTATTTAGAGAATAAACTTGATTTAAATGAATATCTTGTGAAACATCCTGCAGCTACTTTTATCGTGAAAGCAAGTGGCCCCTCTATGATAGAGGCTGGAATTTTATCAGGGGATTTACTGATTGTGGATAGAAGTGTTACGCCAAAAAATGACAATATTGTTATAGCTTCAGTCTTCGGCGATTTAACAGTAAAAAAATTGCGTAAAAAAGGATCCTCGTTGTTTTTAGTTTCCGCTAATAATGAATACCCAAGTATTGAAATAAAAGAGGAGATGGAGTGTTTTATATGGGGAGTTGTGACTTATGTCATACATAAAGCAGTTACAAAATAATCACTCTTCTTTAGATAATTCTATTGCTTTGATAGACTGTAATAATTTTTATGCATCTTGTGAGAGAATATTTAATCCAAAACTAATGAGAAGGCCTATTGTTGTTCTATCAAATAATGACGGATGTATAATTACAAGATCGGCAGAGGCTAAAAAGCTAGGAATTAAGATGGGTGAGCCATACTTCAAGGCAAAGAAAATTATTGATAAAAATAATGTAAAGGTTTTCTCTTCTAATTACTCCTTATATGGTGATATTTCTCAGCGAGTTATGGAAACTTTATCGAGGTTCGCTCCTGATATAGAAATTTACTCAATAGATGAAGCTTTTTTGGGACTAAATGGTTTTGAAAATTATGAGCTAAGTACGTATTGTAGTTACATACGTCGTACCATAAAACAGTGGGTAGGCATTCCAGTGAGTATAGGTGTGAGCTCAACAAAGACACTTTCAAAAATTGCAAATAACTTAGCAAAAAAAAACAAAGAGTATGACGGTGTATGCATATTGAAGTCTTGGTTTGAAATAAATGAGGCTTTAAAGTTAACCCCTATAGGAGATGTCTGGGGCATTGGAAGAAGACTCTCTTCTTTTTTACAAAAATATAACATTAAAACTGCTTATGATTTTATTCAATTGGACAAAGGATGGGTAAGAAAAAATATGGGCGTGGTTGGGGAGAAGACATTTTTAGAACTTTGTGGTGTATCTTGTATTGAATTGGATTTAATTCCATCAGATAAAAAAAGCTGCTGTGTTTCACGTTCGTTTAGTAAACCAATAGAAAAAATTCATGACTTAGAAGAATCTGTTTCAGCTTATGGAACAAGAGTTGCGGAAAAGATAAGAGAAGAGGGGTTGATGGCAGAGTCAATGAGTGTTTTTGTTCTCACAAATTATTTTAATAGAAAGGAAAAACAGTATTCAAACTCAATTAAATTGCAATTACCTTTTCCAACTAACAGCAGTATTAAGATTGTGAAACGAGCATTACAAGGAATAAGAAAAATATACCGTGAGGGGTATCGTTATAAAAAAGCAGGAGTAATTTTATACGGTTTAAGTAAATCAAGTCAGGTAAAAGGTTTATTGGATTATGATCGAGAAAGTTCAGACGCAATTATGAATACAATGGACAGGATTAATGGGCGTTATGGCAGTTCTGTAATTAGGTTAGCGTCTGAAGGTGTTGAAAAATCATGGAGAATGAAAAGAGAGAAGGTGTCTCCGTGCTACACTACAAATTTTGATGATTTAGTTGAGGTAAAAACTTAATTAATAGATTGGCTCCCCGGGCCGGGCTCGAACCAGCGACCGATCGGTTAACAGCCGATTGCTCTACCACTGAGCTACCGAGGAACACAATTTGTCTGTTAATAAAAAAAAGAAAAAAAAACAAGTAAAATATGGAGGCTCGGAGCGGAATCGAACCGCTGTGCAAGGCTTTGCAGGCCCCTACATCACCACTCTGCCACCGAGCCAAATTTTTTGGACAATTAATCTGTTATTAACTTCAAGTCAATTAATCAAAACTATAAGATTGTAAAATAAAAAACATATCAATTTTATAAGTTGTTATATATAAAAAGTCTTAATAATTTACCCAATATAGCTATGAATTTAGAAAGAAATCGTGAAGTGATGATAGAAAATCAACTTAGACCAAATAAAATAACAAACAGCAACATTTTACAAGCATTCATGAACACTAGTAAAGAGCAATTTATATCTGATGATAAAATAAATATTTGTTATTCTGATCAAGATATTTCTATTAAGGATCGAAGAGGATATCTTAAAAATCTACACTTAGCTCAAATCTTACATTTTGCTGATATAAAAAATAATGAGAAAGTTTTGCATATTGGCGGACTCACAGGCTATCTATCTGTATTAATAGCAAAGTTGTGCAAAAAAATTTATGTTACTGATAATGATCAGTCTTTTGTAGACAGTATAAATAAAAATTTTTCAAATAACGAGGTAGCTAATGGTAAGGTTTTAAAAGAAGAATTTTCTGAAGGCTTGAAAAGTAAGGGGCCTTATGATTTGATAGTCATTGACTGTCCACAATATAATTTTAATCTTGATTTACTAAACCAAGTAAATGTGGGAGGAAGAATTGTATATATTGAAAAAATAAATGAAGAACTATCTAAAGCTTATAAAATGATAAAATACGAAGATAATTTTTCTAAAGTTTTTCTGTTTGATGTATTTTCTAATTTTTATCTTACTAAAAAAGAAGAAGGGTTTAATTTTTAATGAAAAAAGTATTTATAATTATAGTAATT
>JAQBWI010000139.1 GCA_027625355.1 Pseudomonadota bacterium | reverse complement strand
CCTGGATAAAGGCCAAGCTGACCAGGATTTTCTATTATTTTTGATTTAGAAACATTTACATCAATATTTTCATGAATTTTAATTAAATTTATTAATTTGCTTTTTAAATCTTCAATGACAGGCTGAAATTCTTTTATTCCTATAAGATTGCTTAGTTCATATGGATCTGACTCCAAATCATAAAAATTAGCTTCTTGATAATTTTTAGAAGAGGAATCATTCCAAGGATCGGCTTCAGGATCCTCTATACACAGTTTCCATCTTTTTGTTCGTATTGCTCTTGCTACTTGACTTTCACTAATTTGAACAAAAATTTCTTTTGTCCAATTTTCCTTATTTAATGATAACAATGGAATAATAGATTTACCATCGTGATAATCCGGAATAGAAACTCCAGCTAAATCTAAAATAGTAGCATTAAGATCTAATATGCTAATCAACTCTTTAATTCTCCCACCTTGATCAAATATGTTTCCCACAAAAGAAGTTGGCACTCTAATGGAACTATCATGACAAGATCTTTTGTATTCATTATTTCTTGTCTTAAAATTATTACCATGATCTGAAGTAAATATAGTCACTGTATTATCTTGCATTTTAAGACTTATTAAAGAGTCGAGCATTCTTCCATAGGCCTCATCTATTCTTTTAACCATACCGTAATAACCAGCTAAGTGCTGATGAGTAGATCCGCTTAAAGAGGCTAGATCCGGTGGTATCCATCGACCAGCATATTTTTCCCTATATCCAATTGGTGGAGGATAATCATCTGTATGATTTTGGTGATGAGGTTCTATAAGAGAAATAAATAAAAAAAATGGCTTTGTTTGATGATCATTAATATATCGTATAGCTGCATCAACAATTGAGTCAATACGATAACCTGGAAGTTTTATTTTATTATTATCACCATCATAAACAATTGTATCATAAGAATCAGAAGTAAATTCTAACAGATTAGATCCTAACCAGTAATCATACCCGCCCCTTTCTTCTTTTTTAACAGGATCTGATGACCCTAAATGCCATTTACCAATATAACCAGTTTCATACCCTTGTTCAGAGAGCATTTGCGCCATTGTTTTTAATTTTTTATCTAAAGCAATATGATTTCTATAATTACCTGTTTTGGTTGCATACATACCTGTTTGAAAAGATGCTCTCGCTGGACCACATACTGGCTGGCAAGAAAAAGAATTAAATATGTGTGTTCCTTCTTGAGCACCTCTATCAAAATTATCCATTAGTGATAACGGATTGCCATGCAAGCCTGAGGTGTCCCAGCGTTGCTGATCAGTAAAAAATACAATAATATTTGGTTTGTTTGTCATATGATTTACTTAACCGCTCCAGCTGTTAACCCCTTAACAATATATTTTTGTGCGAAGAAAGTTAATATCAATGCTGGAACTAGTGAAACAAGAGATCCAGCCGCCATCTCACCATATCTCACTTCGTATTGTTGGGAGAAAGTTGCTATTGACACTGGTACAGTTTGAGTAGCTTTAGCTGTTAAATTCATAGCAACCATAAAATCATTCCAACTAAATAAAAAAACTATTACTGCAGTTGCAAACAACCCAGGAGTTAAGAGGGGTAAAATAACCTTAAGATATGCCTGTCTACTTGTGCAGCCATCTATAAATGCAGCTTCTTGAATCTCTGTTGGCACATCACGCATAAAAGAAGCTATTATTAATAATCCTATAGGTAAATTGATTGTAACATGAGCTAATATCAGTGCAATTCTTGAGTTAAATAGACCAAAAGAACTAGCCATTTGAAACCACGACCCAACAAAGGTAATTGGTGGCAACATATGAAAAATAATAACCCATAGAAATATTAATGCTGTCACCCATTGAGGTATCTTTAATCTGATTAAAGTAAATGCCGCCATACTGCACACAATTAAAATAATTATTGTCGAACTTACCCCAACTACCAATGAATTAAAAATATCATTAAAAAAAGTTGCTTCTTTTGAAAAAAATAATTTATCAAAATTAAATAAAGTTGGCTTAAAAATCATTTTCATCATCAAGATATCAATTTGTTTTTTAAAAGCTATTGTCGATATCCAAATAAACGGAGCTAAAACTAAGATTGCAAAGAAAACTAAACCTGCGTAAGTAATAAATTTTTCTAGTCTAGTCTGCATATTTATTAGCCCTTCTGATAATATTTAAAACTACAATAATGAGTAATGATATTACAAATAAAGATACTACTGACATTACAGAACCAAGCCCCATATTATCAGAGTCAAAAAAAGTTTCATAAATAGAAAAACTAATAACTTCAGTTGCCGTCCCAGGGCCACCTTGTGTTAATAAATATATTTCATCAAATACTTTAAAAGATAGTATAAATCTAAATACCATTGTTACAATAATGGTTGGGATCATTAAGGGAAAAGTTATATGGACGATTTCAGACCAACCACTTGTACCATCAACCCTTCCTGCTTCATATACATCTGTCGGTAATGATTCTAGTCCAGCAAGAAGTAATAAGACTACAAATGGCGTCCAGTGCCATACATCAAGAATTACTATAGAAGTAAAAGCCAAAGTGGAATTCCCTAACCAATCTAGAGGAAAAACACCAAAGAATGCTAATAAATAATTAAAAATACCAAAATCAAAACCGTACATTAGTCTCCAAATAGAGCCTATTACTATTGGCGGTAACAGTATGGGCAATAAAAATAATGAGACAAAAAAACTTTTACCTCTTTTTATTTTACTAATACCAAGTGCAATCATGAAACCAAAAATCATTTGAAAAAAAACACCTATT
>JAQBWI010000008.1 GCA_027625355.1 Pseudomonadota bacterium | reverse complement strand
TTTTGCTTACCAAAAACACCCCCAACATTTAATGACCATCTTTGATTTTGTAATTGTGAAATTAATATTTTTTTATTTTTTAATAGTTTGCTTCTTTTATTAACATAAATAACAAGTGGTATTTTTTTTATAAATTTTTTAATAATTTTGTTATTTTCTTCTAAATTACTGATATCTCCAATCCATAAATCAATAGCTCCATTTTCTAATAAAGATACGCTTGTATCTTTTATCATTGAGGTAATATTGAGTGTTATATTTGGAAAGTTTTTATTTAAGTCTGAAATCATTTTTACAAAACCTTTTGATGATTGAAGTGCAATGCCAACACCTATATTTAAATGACCACCTTCACCTTTACTCATATCTTGAAATTTAAGTCTAAGAGAGTTTGCTGTATCCCTCATGTTTATAAGTTCTTTATATAGATCATCTGCAAATTCAGTTGGAATCATTTTCTGACCTATTCTTTCAAATAATTTCATCTTGTAATCTGACTCAATTTTTTTAATACTTTTAGTTATAGCTGGTTGTGTGACAAAGCATTTTTCAGCAGCTATTCTAAAGTTTAAACTTTCATAAGCTGCAATGAATTGTATATTCGTTCTTGAAAATAAAGACTCCATGATTACCTTAAGTTATCGTTTTATAAAAATTTGTTAATTGTAGTAATATGTTCTTAGTGTAATTTTGAAGAAGTGAAAACAGTTTTTTTACTTTTTGATTCGTTGAATCTTAGAATGTTAAATTCCTATGGAGGAAAATATTTAGAGACACCTAATTTCAATAGACTCGCAAAAAAATCTGTTCAATTTAATAATCATTATATTGGGAGTATGCCATGCATGCCTGCGAGAAGAGATATGCATTCAGGTCGCTTAAGTTTTCTTCATCGAGCTTGGGGACCTCTAGAGCCATTTGATAATTCTTTTCCTGAGCTTTTACGATTAAACAATACTTATACTCATTTGGTAACTGATCATTATCATTATTTTGAAGATGGCGGAGCTACCTATCACAACCGTTTTAATTCATATGATTTTATCAGAGGGCAGGAGAGAGATCCTTGGAAAGCAATGGTTCAACCGCCATTAGAAAAATTTAGGGAGAAATATCACAAATCACAATTGAATTTAGAGGATAGAGAGCATCTTTATTATTTCTATCCAATCAATAGTGAATTTATAAAAGAGGAAAAAGATTTTCCATCGGTCAAATGTTTTAATTCTGGTTTGGATTTTCTTCAAACTAATAAAGGTGCTGATAATTGGTTTTTACAATTAGAAACTTTTGACCCTCATGAACCTTTTTTTGCACCTGAAAGATTTAGAGAAAAAATTAAAACAAAATATCGTGGACCGAGATTAGATTGGCCACAATATGAAAGAGTAACAGAGTCAGATGAAGAAGTGCAAGAGTTAAAAGCAAATTATATTGCTCTGATAGCTTTATGTGATCACTTGCTTGGAAATGTATTAGATTATTTTGATCAAAATAATTTGTGGGATGATACATCACTAATTTTAACGACTGATCATGGTTTTATGCTCGGTGAGCATGATTGGTGGGCAAAAAATCGAATGCCTTTATATAATGAAATCGCCAATGTGCCTTTATTTTTCTATCATCCTGATTACAAAAAATATCAAGGTGAGCAGAGAAATGTCGTTACTCAAAATATTGATCTAACGCCGACTTTTCTCTCGATGCACGGTAATTCAATTCCAAAAGAAGTTACTGGAAAGTCACTAATAGAATTTTTAGATAAAGATTCGTCACAAAAATATTCAGCCCTCTATGGTTACTGGGGAGGAGGTATTAATATTACGGATGGCGAATATACTTATTTTCATTATCCTGAAAATTTTAGTCAACAAAACCCAAATCGTTATCAATACACTTTGATGCCAACTCATATGCGCCAATTTTTTTCATTAGAAGAATTGCAAACAGTATCTTTACATAAGCCATTTGAATTTACTAAAGATGTTCCAGTCTTAAAAATTAATAGGATTGAAAAAAAAACTGATGGTGGATACAAAGGTTATGCAGATACTAAAAGCGCATTATACAATTTAAATAAAGACCCTGGTCAACTAAACTCAATTCAAGACAAGGATTTGATATTAAGATATAAAAAACTTATGATAGATCAAATTAAAAAATATGATCCCCCTCAAGAACTTTTAGAGAATTATTTTGAATTTTAACAGATGCCAAAAAGACAAAAAGTTTTAATTTTATATTTGGCGACTTCAATGCTTGACTCGGATGTTATTGCATGGAGTGTTCATGATGGTACTGGTAAGAATTTTCATATGCCTGGTGATAGTGAAGAGCCACCTTATGAAACTGGTACAGATGCATTACTAGATGGTTGGAGGCTTTTTCAAGCAAGCACCTTGGAACAACATAAGTCAGGAGATGAATTTAGAACCGGATATTTAAAGTATGAATTTTTTTTTGAAAAAATAGAGGAAAAATAAATGAGTCAGAATAAAATAATGCTTACTGATGAGCAAATGGCTAATTTCACAGCGAAAGGGTATTTGGTTTTAGACTCAATAATTCCTGAAGAAATTAATAAACAATTTTTAAATGATATCGGCCATACAACGAATGAGCCTGTTGATTCTGTTTATGATCACTATTCAAGAATAATGCAAAAAAGTACAATTCCAGTTGTCAAAGCTGGCACTCCTTTAAAAGAATCTTATGAAAAAGGATCTGCATTAGAAAAAATTATTGATAATCCAATTGTCAGCGGTGCTATAGATAGTTTGGTTGGATTAGATTGTGTTTTAGATCATCATTTTCTTCATATAACTTTTCCTTCTAAGTATTATGATGGAAGTAAAAGAAGAAAAATGTCGCAAGGTAACCATCAGGATTCTACTATTAATGTTAACAAATCATTTGATATTCAGCTATTTTATTTTCCTCATGAGGTTACGAAAGAAATGGGAGGAACAAGATATATTCCAGGTTCTCATTTTAGAGTTGTTTCAGAGTTTGCAATTGCAAGATACCAGAATGTAAAAGGTCAACAGCATGTAGTTTGTCCAGCAGGAACTATAATTATCATGCACATGAATATTTGGCATGGAGCTGGAGTTAATAACTCTGACAAAATACGTTATGCTTTTAAAATAAGATTAATGCCCACTAAAAAGCAGGAACTATTATGGACTGATAAAATTTTATACGATGATCAAAAAAATGATGCAATTTATTGGACTGATGGAAATAGAAAGCTTAATAATATTGGGACTATTCTGAATCAAACAGAACCTTGGTTTGAAAATGACTCAGGAAGATTGGATATAATAAATAGAATAAAATTTTGGAGATATATATCTGCAGATAATAATTTTGATACCAAATACTGGTTAACTCGTCTTGAAAATGATTTTCAATAAGTTGAAAAAATTAATTTTAATTAAAATTTCGTTTATCTCCTTCTAAAGGAACTACATCACAAGTTTCTTGATACCAAGATAACATCTTGTTTTTAAGGTTATCAATTTCTACTTTATAAGACGGATCATCAATTAAATTTTTTATTTCGCCTGGATCTTGTTTAAGATCATAAAATTCATCTTTTTCATAAGCTCTTTTAATGTACTTAAAATCTTTATTTCGACACATAGTTGCTTTTGTATGCATTAATTTATCATCCTCTTTTGTTTGTAGATTAACACGTGGATAATAAAGATTGTGAGGAAGTTTTAAACTTTCCTCTTCACTAGCCTGTCTTTCCAAACGAAGACGTCCTCCTTCAGTGAATACTTCATCTCTATGAGTTTCTATTTTTTTCTCAATAAAATTTTTCAGACTTTTGCCAAAATGCCAATAGCTTGGTTTAATATTAGCGTAATCATAGATTGTACCAGCAAGATCTATTAATTCTACCATCTCATCAGTTACTCCAGTTCTTGTAGTATTGTCCTTTGGAGGTTTTATGACTAAAGGAATGTTTGTTAAACAGTCTTGAAAAGTATTTTGTGTTTTTTCTACTAGTCCATAGTCTCCTGTAAAATCACCATGATCAGATAAAAAAATGATTAATGAATTATCATATAAGTCATTTTTCTTAAGTTGCTCGACTAGAAGACCAAATTGATAATCAACTCTTGCACACATACCAAGATACACAGCTCTTAATTCTCTCCACCTATCTTCACTCCAATTTTGCATTTGCTGACCATCAACTATCCCTTTTAGCAGACTTGGTTTATCATCCCAGTTTTTATATTGATATCGATCAGGGATTAGATCTCTATCTATTGCTGAATACCATGGATCCTCAACACAGTAAGGAGGATGAGGATATCCGAGAGGTAAAAATAAACAAAACGGCTGATCATTTTTATAATCTTTTATGAAGTCCAACGCTCCGTAAACCATTGACCAATCATCATCAAAATACTTGTCTTTATTTTTTTTATCAAGCTTACCTTTAAAAAAACTATAGTAATTATCACTTTCTTTATTCCCTCTCCATTTTAAATCTCCACCATGTGTTCCTTCACGTAATTCATATCCCCAATTTTTAAATTCATTCTTAGAGGGCTCATAGTATATGTCACAATGATTTCGATATCCTTCTTGTCCAGCTATCAAATCATTTTTTCCACCCCACCAAATATAATAATCATATTTTTTTAGTTCTGATAAAATATTTGAATCACCTTGATCAGTGTGTAGCATATAATGCATAGTTCGATGTCCATGTACATGTGGATACCACCCCGTCATAAATGAGCAACGACTTGGAGTACAAACTGTCGCCTGGCAAAACGCATTTTTGAATGCAACAGCATCATCCTTTACTAAATTATCTAAATTAGGCGTTTTTGAACCTGGATAACCTAAATAACCTAGCATATCCCCACGCCACTGATCAGGATTAAATATAACTATATTCGGTGTACTATTCTTACTCATTACTTTTTGTTATTAAATTATAAAAAATTGTAATTTGATGTTATTATATTAAGCATATATTCTTTAATACATTACGTAAATAAATAAAATTTGTGGAGGAAAGATGAAAATTAAAAAAATAATTGTGAGCATAATTTTTCTGTTTGCAATTTCATTCAATGTTAATGCTGTAACCATCAAAATGCTAGGATTAGCTGAAGATGATTCAGCTCATAAACAAGATATTGATGCTGCAATTGCTGACTGGGAAGCAAAAACAGGTCATGAAGTAAAGTGGCAATTCATGGGAGGTCCAGATTTGAAATTAAAACTCCCGACTATGTTGCAAAGTGATGATGCGCCTCATTTATTTTATAGCTGGGGTGGAGGAGTAATGTTTGAACAAGCAGATGCTGGTTTTTTACAAGATATATCTGCTATTGTTCCTGACAGTTATTTAGAAAATTTAAGTCCTGCTGCAGCCGATGCATTTACTTATAAAGGTGAGAGAGTAGGTTTACCTAATTTGTTTAACCAAGTAGTTTTTTGGTATAACAAAGATCTTACTGAAAAAGCAGGCGTCGATCCTTCCACTATTGTAATGTGGGATGACCTTCTTGCAGTAGTCAAAGATATAAAAGATGAAGGTATTACTCCTATATGTGTAGGTGGTAAAAATAAATGGCCTTTACATTTCTATTGGACTTTATTGCATGTTAGAAATGGTGGAAAGGCTGCATTTTTCGATGCTCTTGAAAATGGAGGTTGGGATAGAGAAGAATATGTGAAATCTGGTTATGAATTCCAACAGCTTGTAGACCTTGAGCCTTTCCAAGATGGATTTATGGCGGTTGAATATGGTGATGCATCAGCTGCTTTTGGTAATGGAAAATGTGCTTTACACTTAATGGGTAGTTGGGATTATAGCGGAGCAAAAAATAGAAGTACGTCTGGCGAGGGTATACCTGACGATAGAATGGGTACTTTCCAATTTCCAATGACAGTTAATGGTAAGGGTAATCCTTCTGATACCCTAGGAGGTATCAACGGATGGCTAATATCAAAGAATGCTCCAAAAGAAGCAGTTGATTTCTTAATGCATTATATTTCAATGAAGTACCAATCTATGGGTGCAAAAAGTGGAGCTTATATGCCTGTATATAAAGGTGCTGAGGCAGAAATGGGCAATAGGTTCTTTAAACAACAAGCTTTAAATGTTGCTAATTCAACTTTTCACTCTATTTTTTGGGATCAATATCTTGGTAGAGATATAGGTGAAGTTGTAAATGATGCTTCTGTTGCTCTTGCAACAAAAGATATTACTCCTGAGGAAGCAGCTCAACAAGTACAAGAAGCTTGGGAGTTTAATCAGTAAATATTTTTAAAAGGGGCAAATATTGTATTTGCCCCTTTTTCATTTAATGTACAATCAATGAATAAAAAAATTTTTTCATCAGCTTTAATTGAAAAATACTCTACCGTTATTATTTTCTTAGTTCCTGCCTTAACACTTTTTACCATATTTGTTGTATCACCTATTTTTGAAGCAGCTTACTTCAGTTTTTTCAGATGGAATGGTATGGGTTCACCTGAGAAATATGTAGGTTTTAAAAATTATACCTTTTTATTTAAGAATGGTATTTTTTTAAAAGCTCTTCAAAACAATTTTTGGATCATTTTTGTTTCTTTATTTATCCAATTACCTTTTGCGCTTTTTTTAGCATTGTTTTTGGCTAACAGTTTTAGAGGAGCGGCAATATTTAGAAGTTTGTTTTTTTTACCTTACATTCTTGCAGAGATCGTAGCTAGTTTGATCTGGGTTTATATTTATAAAGGGGATTATGGATTAGTTGGAGCTATCTGGGGTTTTTTTGGAACGGATGCACCATGGATCACCGCTGATAAAGAATGGGCTTTAACTGCAATTCTAATCGTAGTGGTTTGGAAATATTTTGGTATTCATATGATGATTATGATTTCTGGCTTACAGGGAATTTCAAAAGAAGTTCTTGAAGCAGCAAAAATTGATGGAGCAGGACCAGTAACTACTGCTTTGAAAATTAAAATTCCAATTCTTTGGCCAACAATTACATTATCTATTTTTCTTTCAACTCTAGGAAGTCTGCAGCTATTTGATTTAATAATGCCTCTTACAATGGGTGGCCCATCAAATTCTACACACTCTATGGTGACATTTTTGTATGATTTTGGTGTAGGTAGGATGAGGCTAGGGTTTGGAAGCGCTATAAGCGTTATAATTTTTATTATTTGTTTTGTAGTTGCCTTAATTTATCAAACAACAATTTTAAGAGACAAGGGGTATAATTAATGCAATCTAAAACTTCTAAATTTTACATGTATTTATTTTTAACTTTGCTGGCAGGGATTATTTTAATTCCATTCTATCTAACCTTTATGAGTAGCTTTAAGACACTTGGTGATTTAAGCTCTAATATAGTAGGATTTCCAAGGGAATGGATTTTTTCAAATTATTCCAAAGTTTTTGCAATGGACTATTTTTGGACGTTCGCATGGAATTCTCTAGTTTATGGAATTTTAACCACAGTTTTAACGTTAATATGTGCGTCTATGGCAGCTTTTGTTTTTGCTCATATAAGATTTTTTGGAAATAGATTCTTGTTTAATTATTTGTTAATTGGATTAATGTTTCCATTTGCATCAGCAATTATACCTCTTTTTTTGAAAGTAAGAGATTTTGGCTTATTAGGGACATATTGGGCAGTTGTTTTACCTCAAATTGCATTTGGATTAGGTTTTGCAGTATTACTTTTTAGGGGGTTTTTCAAACAAATACCTTCTGAGTTGTTTGATGCTGCATATGTTGATGGGTGTAATTATTTCAACTTTTTTCTTCGTATAACTGTTCCTCTTTCATTACCTATTTTTTCCACAGTGGCAGTTGTTACTTTTGTTACAAGTTGGAACAATTATTTGTTACCCTTAATTATGGTTAGTAATGAAGAACTTTATCCTTGGCCGATGGGTATTATGTTTTTTAGAGGTGAGTATGATACAGATTGGTCAATGGTCTTAACTTATGTTTCCATTACTTTAATCCCCGCAATTGTATTTTTTCTTTTAGCTCAAAAATATATTATTGCTGGATTGACAGGTGGAGCTGTAAAAGAATAATTTAATGAAAGGTTATACATGTTAAGTTTAGATGAAAAATATTCTTATCTTAAAAACGGATATTTGATTTTGAATAATAAAATTGAAAAAAACATTTTAGAAGATTTAAAGAGTGCAACCAAAGAGATGATTATTGAGTTTAAAAAAAACCAAGAGTCTTTTATAAAAGATAAAAAAAGAAATATTTCTCAACATGGTAAAATGTTTTTATCCAATAGGTGTGAAGATTTTGAGGTTATGGAACAGTTTGCTAAGGGTTCTTTTATTAAGTCTATTTGTAGATCTGTTTTAGGTGATAAAGTTTATCTGTTTAATGAGCAGGTTGTAAATAAAGAACCAAATACTGATAGTAAATTTGCATGGCATCAGGACTCGGGTTATGTGGGTCATGATCATAAAACATATTTATCAATATGGGTTGCTTTATGTGATGTGACTGAAAATAATGGTGCATTAAGAATATTGCCAAAAAATATAGAAAATGAAGTAAAAATTGAAGAACATAAATGGTCTGAAAAGTCATCAGATTTAAAAATGGAAGTTGATGAAAGTAAAACTGTCACATGCTCAATGGATGAGGGTGGCATAATTTTATTTTCAAGCAGGACGCCTCATGCTTCATATCCTAACAAATCTGATCAAAATAGGCCTGCTTATTTGTGTCAATATTCATCTGAGCCAATTATTCCACCTGTTGGTTCAAATAAAAAATTTAGAGCGGAGTTGATATGATGAAAGTTGGAGTCATTGGATGTGGTAATATAGCTGATATATATTTTAAAAATTCAAAACAATATTTTAATAATTTTGAAATTGTTGCTTGTGCAGATATTAAAGAAGAAGCATCCAAAAGTTTTGCAGAAAAATATAATGTTCGTCAACTAAGTGTTGAAGATATGCTCGCTGATAGTGAAATTGAGTTTATAATTAATTTAACAATTCCTAATGTTCATTATGAGGTATCTAAATCCATACTGGAGTCAAAAAAACATTCCTATTCAGAAAAACCTCTTTCTATTGAATTTGATGATGGAAAAAAATTAAATGAATTGGCTGAAAATAATAATGTTTATGTTGGTTGTGCACCTGACACTTTTTTAGGAGCAGGTATCCAAACAGCCAGGAAACTTATTGACGACAATACTATTGGTAAAGTGCAATTAGGTAGTATTTCTATGGCCGTTCCTGGTCATGAGATTTGGCATCCAAATCCAGATTTTTATTATCAGTATGGAGGAGGACCAATTTTAGATATGGGTCCTTATTATTTTACTGCGTTGGTTAATTTATTGGGTCCAGTAGCAAATGTTGAAAGTAAAATTAAAGCTGTTTATGAAAAAAGAGTTATCGGAAGTGGTGATAGAAAAGGGCAGGAAGTTAAAGTAGATATTCCAACAAGTATTATTTCACATTTGGAATTTAAATCAGGTGCTTTAATTGATGCTTTCTTTTCTTTTGATGTTTGGAAACATAATAAAAACCATATTGAATTATATGGAGATAAAGGTTCTTTAAATGTACCAGATCCCAATATGTTCGGAGGACAACTTTTACAATGTACTTCTAAGGGGGGTGAGTGGGAGTCAATTCCAACAAGTCATATGAACTTAGGAAAATATAATATTGAAAAAAATCATGAGAGAATTAATGAAGATCCAACAGTTGCAAATTATAGAGGTGTTGGCGTTGCAGAAATGATTAATGCTATAGGAAAAGGAATTAAAAATAGATGTAGTGGGGAATTAAGTTTACATGTTCTTGATATTATGGATAGTATATTAGAATCAGGAAAAAATAATAAAAAAATTAATTTACGAAGTGAGTGTGAAATGCCTCAATATTTTTCTGAAGAGGAAAATAGCACTTTATTGAAAGGATAATATAAAATGAAAAAAGCTCTTATTGTATATGGAGGATGGCCAGGTCATGAGCCTGAAAAATGCACAGAAATATTAACAGAAATGCTTGAACCTGATGGATATGAAGTAAGGGCAGAATATCAAACTTCTGCTTTTGCAGAAGATTATGTGCATGATATGGATTTGATTATTCCACTTGTAACAATGGCATTTCATTTTGATCCAAGAGGTGAAATTAAAAAAAATGCAGTTAATAATGTTGTCAAAGCAGTTGTTAATGGTGCTGGCTTAGCAGGTCATCACGGCGGTATGTGTGATGCTTTTAGACAATCCATCGATTGGCAATTTCTGACTGGTGGCCAGTGGGTGAGTCACCCGAGTGGTATTCATGATTATAAAGTTAATATTACAAAAAAAGATGATCCTATTATGGAGGGAATTGAAGATTTTGATTATCATTCAGAACAATACTACATGCATGTTGATCCATTGAATGAAGTTCTAGCAACAACGACTTTTAAGGGAAATGAAGTTTGGAATCTAGAGCAAGAACCAGGTTCATCAAGTGGTGACGCGTATACTACAGATTGGTTAAAGGGTGTTGAGATGCCAGTTGTCTGGAAAAGACAAATTGGAAAAGGAAGAATTTTTTATACTTCACTAGGTCATTTTGCTAAAGAGCTTCACCATCCAGAAATGAGAAAGATTTACCACCGAGGGTTGCTTTGGGCATCTAGATAAATGTTATTTGCAGATTAGGAGAATTAAATGAGTGATTATTTTAAAAATATAAATGAAATAAATTATGAAGGTCCAGACAGTGAAAATCCTTTAAGCTTTAAATATTATGATGAAAACAAACAAGTTTTAGGAAAAACGATGAAAGAGCATCTTCGTTTTGCAACTTGTTATTGGCATACCTTTACTTGGCCTGGTTTAGATCCATTTGGGGGAGCAACATTTGAAAGGCCTTGGATGTCTGATTCTGATCCTCTTAAAATGGCTGAAATGAAACTTGACGAAGCTTTTGATTTTTTTAATAAAATAAAAACTCCTTTCTTCTGTTTTCATGACAGAGATATTGCTCCAGAAGGATCAAACTATAAGGAAACACAAAAAAATTTCCTACATATTGTTGATTTGATGGAGTCAAAAATGAGTTCTTCAAAGGTTAAACTCTTATGGGGAACGGCAAATGCATTTTCACATAAAAGATATATGAGTGGTGCTTCAACTAATCCAGACCCATAAGTTTTTGCTTATAAAGCGGCGCAAGTAAAAGACTGTATGGATGCAACAAAAAGATTAGGTGGTAGTAATTATGTTTTATGGGGTGGCAGAGAAGGATACGAAACTATTCTTAATACCAATATGGGATTAGAGATTGATAACTTAAAACGATTTCTTGAACTTGTAGTTGATTATAAACATAAGATTGGTTTTGACGGTCAAATTTTACTTGAGCCAAAACCACATGAACCAACAAAGCATCAATATGATTTTGATTCAGCCTCTTGTTTAGCTTTTTTAAGAAAAGCGGGCTTGGAGAATGAAATAAAATTAAATATTGAAGCAAATCATGCAACTTTATCTGGTCACAGCTTTGAACATGAAATTGCATATGCAATTGCTAACAATGCTCTTGGTAGTTTAGATATTAATAGAGGTGATACTTTGCTAGGATGGGATACTGATCAATTTCCTAATAGCGTATCAGAATTAATCCTTCCTTTTTACCATCTTTTTTCAAATGGAGGTATTGGTAAAGGTGGATTGAATTTTGATGCTAAAATTCGAAGACAATCAATTGATCCAGAGGACTTGTTTTATGCTCATATTGGCGGCATGGATGTATGTGCTAAAACTCTTTTAGCAGTTGAAAAAATGATAAATGACAAAAAGCTCTCTGATTATGTTTCAAAAAGATATGAGGATTGGCAAAAAGATCTTGGTAATTTCATTCATACTAAAGGGACTTCACTAGATTCAATCCATCAGAAAGTCCTTAATGAAAATATTGAGCCAGAACCACGCTCAGGGAATCAAGAATATTTAGAAAATATTTTGAACAAGTACCTATAGTTCAAATTTTAAATCTAGTTTATAGGTATATTTATATACCTATAAACAAAAGTGAAACTACACAATTTAAATACAAATCAAACTTTTAAATCACAGAACCTATGTTTGTGTATTGGTAATTTTGATGGCATTCACCTTGGTCATCAGCATGTAATAAAAAAAATAATAAAAAATTCTCAATTAGACAACCTTAAATCAGCGATCATGACGTTTGTCCCACATCCAAAAATATATTTCAAAAAAACTGATGGTAATTTTAATATTATTACAAATAGTTATAAAAAAAACTTTCTTAAATCTTTAGGTGTAGAAAATTATATTGAATATAAATTTAATAAAACTTTATCAAATCTAGATGCTGTTGATTTTATTGAAAAAATTTTGGTAAAACAATTGAGTGTTAAGAAAATAGTAGTTGGTAAAGATTTTCGATTTGGTAAAGATAGAAAAGGAGATACAGCATTATTAAAAAAACTATCTAGCAAATATAAGTATAAATTATCTATTATTGGTCACGTAAAAAATAAAAAAACTAATCTGAAATTTTCTTCATCAATTATTAGAAAAAATATTAATGAAGGATCATTCGAAAAAGTTTCTCAGGCACTTGGACGTAATTGGTTTATGGAGGGCAAAATCATTAAGGGAAATCAAAAAGCTAGACTAATTAATTTTCCAACAGCAAATATGAAGCCCGGAAATCATATTTTGCCAAAAAAAGGAGTGTATTGTGTAAATGTTACATTTAACGGTAATTTGTATAAAGGAATTGCAAATTTTGGAGAAAGACCAACAGTAAGGGGAGTTAATTTACTTTTGGAGACACATATCTTTGAATTTAATAGAGATATTTATGGGAAAGAATTGACTGTTGAATTTCTAACATTTATTAGATCTGAAAAAAAGTTTAAAGACTTTAAATCATTAACAAGCCAAATTAAAAAAGACGTTATAACAGCAAAAAAATATCATAAAATTTAATGGAATATAAAGACACTATTTTTTTACCTAAATCCTCTTTTGAAATGAGAGCTAATTTGCCAATAAAAGAACCTAAAATTCTTGAAGAGTGGGATAAAGAAAAAATATTTTACAAATTAAGAGAAAAATCAAAAGGTAGAGAAAAATTTGTACTCCATGATGGGCCTCCTTATGCAAATGGACATATACATATGGGAACGGCACTTAATAAAATTTTAAAAGATGTTATTGTCAGAACACAACAAATGGCAGGAAAAGACTCTATTTATGTGCCAGGATGGGATTGTCATGGTTTGCCAATTGAATGGAAAATTGAAGAAGGTTACAGAAAAAAAGGCAAAAATAAAGATGATGTTCCTGTAGTTCAGTTTCGTCAAGAATGTAGAGAATTTGCGGAAAAATGGATAGATATTCAAAAAAAAGAATTTAGACGATTAGGTGTAGAAGGTGACTGGGCAGATCCTTACCTTACAATGTCAAATAAAGCTGAAGCACAGATTGTAAGAGAGCTTGGTAAGTTTTTAATGGATGAAAGCTTATATAAAGGAGCAAAACCAGTTTTATGGTCTGTTGTTGAAAAAACAGCATTGGCAGACGCCGAAGTAGAATATGAGGATCATACTTCTAATACAATTTATGTAAAATTTTTAATTAAAACTTCCTCTGATAAAGAACTTGAAGGTTCAAGCATTGTCATTTGGACAACAACTCCTTGGACAATCCCTGGAAATAGAGCATTAGCTTTTGGAAGTGATTTAAAATATTCTCTAATAGAGGTTGAAAATGTTAAGGAAGATTCATTAGTAAAACTAGGTGATAAGCTTATTTTTGCAGAAGAGTTAGTGAGCCAAGTTTCAGAAGAAATTGGAATAACGTCTTTTAAAAATCTCAAAATTTTCAATGGCAGCAATTTAGCAGATTGTCTTTGTGAACATCCTTTTAAGGATTTAGGTTATGATTTTGATGTCAGGCCTTTTCATGGTGATTTTGTAAACCTTGAACAAGGAACAGGTATTGTGCATATAGCGCCAGGGCATGGTGATGACGATTATAATCTAGGAATTAAAAACGGTGTTGATATTGTTCAAACAGTTCAAGATGATGGTAGATATAATCATCATGCTAAAGGATTTGAGAATGAACATATTTATAAGGTTGATGATAAGATAGCAGAAAAATTAAAAGAGTTTTCAAAACTTTTATTCAAAGGTACATTGCGTCATAGCTATCCCCATTCATGGAGATCTAAAGCTCCTTTAATTTATAGAAATACTCCTCAATGGTTTATTTCAATGGAAAAAAATAAATTAAGAGACATTGCTTTAAAGTCAATTGATGAAACTGTTTTCTATCCACCTCAGGGACAAACACGTTTACGATCAATGATTGAAACAAGGCCTGATTGGTGTGTTTCAAGACAGAGAGTTTGGGGTGTCCCACTCCCTCTTTTTGTAAGTAAAGAAACTGGTCAGCCACTTAGAGATTTAGAAGTTGTTGAGAGAATAGCTGATATTTATGAAGAAGAAGGAAGTGATACTTGGTTTACTGAAGATCCTCAGAGGTTTTTGGGAGAAAAATATAATCTTGAAGATTATGATCAGGTAAAAGATGTTGTAGAGGTATGGTTTGATAGTGGCTCAACCCACGCATTTTGTTTAGAAAAAAGAGAAGATCTTAAATGGCCAGCTTCGATGTATTTAGAAGGTAGTGATCAGCATCGTGGATGGTTCCATTCATCATTATTAGAATCATCAGGGACAAGAGGAAGAGCTCCTTATGAAAGCGTTTTGACACACGGGTTTGTAGTAGATGGAAAAGGAAGAAAAATGTCAAAGTCCTTAGGCAATGTTATTTCACCAGATGATATTTTAAAAAAATATGGGGTAGATATCTTACGTTTATGGGTTGTTGCTTCTGATTATTATGATGATTTAAAATTAGATAATAATATTTTACAATCACAAACTGACTCTTATCGAAGAATTAGAAATACTTTTCGTTATTTAATCGGAAATCTTGAAGGATTTACTAACGAGGAAAAAATAGGTGAAGAAGATTTTCCAGAGTTAGAAAAATTTATCTTACATAGATTGTGGGAGGTAGATAAGACGATTCAAGAATGTGTAAAAACTTTTAATTTTCATCTAATGTTTACTACTTTATTAAATTTCTGTTCAAATGATTTATCAGCATTTTATTTTGATATTCGAAAAGATGTTATTTATTGTGATGGAAAAAAATCTATCGAAAGAAGATCTGCTAGAACATTACTAGATATTATTTTTAACTATCTTGTAAGATGGTTTGCTCCTTCTTTATCTTTTACAAGTGAAGAAGCTTGGAAATCTAGAAATAATGATTCAAGTATTCATTTAGAAGACTTTTTAGTAACTCCAGAAAGCTATAAGAATTCCGAAGTCAACGATATTTGGAAAACTTTAAAACAAATCCGTAAAGTAATTACTGGCGCTCTAGAGAAAAAGAGGGCGGATAAAATTATTGGATCAAGTTTAGAAGCACATATTGATATTTTTTTAGAAAAATCAATTTTAGAAAAAGTAAAGAATTATCAACTGGATGAAATAAGCATTACATCATCTTTTGAGCTTCATGAAATTACAAGTAATTCTGAGGGTTTCAGTTTAGAAGAAGTTTCAGAGGTTAAAATTGAAGTATCAAAAACTTCTGGACAAAAATGTCAAAGATGTTGGAAATATAAAAAACAATTAATACGTGATGAAATATGTGATCGTTGTGATAATGCAATTTCTTAGGTAATTACGTTTGCGAAAAATTCTTATTTTTTTATTGTTAGTTTTATTTGATATATTATCAAAATATATTGTTTTTAATTATATCGATTTATATCAGTTTATTAAGATAACTTATTTCTTTGACATAACTCATATTCATAATTTTGGAGTTTCCTTTGGATTATTCGCTGGAACAATACCTGCTTTAGTTTTAGTTATTATTGGTTTATTTGTGACAGCTTTCGTCCTTTATCTTTATATAAATTCGAGTGAGTTCTTAGAACGTTGGGGTTTATTCATTATTATTTGTGGTGCAATTGGCAATATAGTTGATAGGTTTATTAATGGATATGTAATCGATTTTTTATATTTTCATATCAATCAATATTATTGGCCAGCATTTAATTTTGCTGATATTTATATCTCTATTGGTATAATAATGATAATAGTAAATATGGTGAAAAAAATTATAAAAAGCTAATTATGAAAATTTTTCTATCATTATTTATCTTTTCAACACTTTTTTTAACGTCTTGCTCTCAAATAAGAGAAAGTGCTGGTGTTAATAGAAAAAATATTGATGAATTTAAAGTTGTTGAAAACCCTCCTTTGGTTATCCCTCCGGATTTTAATTTACTACCTCCAGAACAATTGTCTGAAAAGAATATTAATGATGTTGAAGGAGAATTAGCTAAAGAAATTCTTTTTGGACTTGATGAAGAAGAAAGTGATGACACTATACAACTATCAACAATGGAAAATATTATAAATCAAACAAATGCTAACGAAGTAGATAACAGCATCAGACAAGAAATAAACGAACAATTTGCTTCTGAGAAAAATACAGATTCTAAGATCTGGGAAAATGAAACAGAAATTTTAGATTCTATTGCTGAGTCAGAGAGATTAAGAAATGAGCGTTTGGGTGTTGTTGAAGAAACACAAGATGTCCCAACTACAAAAATTAAAAATAAAAAGAAGAAAAGATTTTTCTTTTTTTAAATTTAATGAATATAAATTTCACAAACATAAACTTTGAAAAAGATATTAATCTTCCAGAAAATATTCAAACCTTAAATAATGATATAAAAAAAATATGTCATGAACTTCCAGCTCTCAATATTGTGAAAGATATTGATTTATTAGATTATACGATAGAACAAACAGAAAAATTTAAAAAAAATAAAAAAAAATTTGTTGTTTTTGGTACTGGAGGATCAAATCTAGGAGCCCGCGCTTTAATTAATACTTTAATTGAACAACCTAAAAATATTTTATTTTTTGATAATATTGATCCTTTATTTTTTCAAAATGAAATTATAAATTTGGATTTAAATACCACTGGATTTATTGTAATTTCAAAATCAGGTACTACGCCTGAAACTTTATCTCAATTTGGAAGTATCGTGAATATTGCAAGAGAAAAAAATAATTTAGATATGTTATTTAAAAACTCTTTAGTTGTAACTGAGTTTAAAAATTCTCCTTTATTCAATATTGCTAAAAAAAATAACTGCACTCTTCTTGAGCATAAAAAAGATATTGGTGGACGCTATTCAATTTTTTCAAATGTTGGAATGATACCAGCAATTTTGGCAGGTCTAGATGTAAAAAAAATACATTTAGGAGCATCAAAGGCTTTTGAAAATGATGACTTTCTAGGTACTTTTAAATTTGCACAAATATTTAAGTTTTGTACTTCAAATAATTATCTATCAAATGTTATAATGACTTATTCAGACGGATTAACTTATTTTGGAAAATGGTATATGCAGCTATGGGCTGAGAGTATTGGAAAAAAAGATAGGGGTATAACTGCATTGCATGCCATTGGAACAACGGATCAGCATAGTCAGTTACAACTTTATTTAGATGGACCTAAAGATAAGTTTTTTACTTTTATAAAAAGTAATTATCATAAAAAAGGCTTAAAGATTGATGCTAAGATAATGAAAGAAGAATCTATAAATTATTTAATCAATAAAACTATGGGTGATTTAATGCATGCAGAACAAGATGCAACTATAGATACATTTAAGTTAAATAATTTTAAATTTCGAGAAATACTATTAAATGAAATTAATGAAGAAGCTATGGGTGCTCTAATGGCAGTTAGTATTATGGAAACAATAGCCGCCTGTATTTATTTTGAAGTTGATCCTTTTGATCAACCAGCAGTTGAACAAGGCAAAATTTTAACCAAAAAGTATTTAAGTTAATTTAAAAATAAAATTTTAGTTTTTCCATAAATTTTTTCTTTAAAAAAAGTTAAACCTTCAGGAATAGCAATTTTTTCTTCTTTAGAAGTTTCAATAATTA